>CAIWEX010000256.1 GCA_903911795.1 uncultured Schlesneria sp. | reverse complement strand
TTGTGAATTGGCGAGCCCTCATCAACGAAGCCGAATTCTGTCACGCGGAATTTGCCGTTAAAACGCCGTTCGTCGTCATTCCTCGGCTGCATCACCGCGCCGACGTAGGGGTGTAACACCCCCGGAGCCGTGAATTGGCCCCCGGGATTGTATGGGTCCTGATTTGCCGCCGTTTTACGCTGTTCGGCCAACTGACTCATTGAGCCAAGATTAAAAGGCATGACCACACAGGCCGTCACTTCGATTGACAGCCAGACGCCAACGAGCATCAGCACATTGAACAGCCAACGTCTACGCCAACTCATTCGCCTG
Source organism: uncultured Schlesneria sp. (assembly GCA_903911795.1). Lineage (GTDB taxonomy): Bacteria > Planctomycetota > Planctomycetia > Planctomycetales > Planctomycetaceae > Schlesneria. Next base: position 1,452 of record CAIWEX010000256.1, on the reverse strand, counting down.
CTCGGAAGCGGAGTACTGCGCGAACCAACCTCCCCTGTAGGCGTCATGGCTACACTTCGTTCAACGGTTCAATCGCGTCGCCGAACTTGTCCTGATGGACATTCATCTTGTCCATCAACGACAGGTACAGCCGACACATCTGGCGGTTTGGGTTGTCTTTGTAGTCCAGGATCTTACCTGTCCGGATGCGACGGCCACTGCGGCCGACCATCACCACTGGCAATTGCGATGCATCGTGGCTGCCCGACATCATGCTGGAGCAGAGCATCAGCATCGAATTGTCGAGGGCCGTGCGAGTCCCTTCATGGACTCCGCCGGCGACTTGTTTAGCCGCGTCAAGATATTTGGTAATCAGCGCCGGGGACATCACCAGCGCATTTCCGGTGTTGGTAAACCCTTCACCGGCAGCGCCATCAACGGGAAACTCTTTGGCAGGCGCCAGTGTCGAGATACCCGTCAGATCACGTAGCGTGTACGTATACTCAGAATTACTCAATCGCCGCAGAACAACTCGCCCCGGATCACCCGACTGTGCATTGGCTTCAAATGTCAGATAGCCGCGGACCCATTGCTGCAACTTTTTCCGTTCGTCGTCCGTTGGTTGCTTCGCATCCTTGGGAGGCATCTGGGCACTGTCGAGCATTTCGCCCGCCTTCTGCCAGACCTTGGGATGCTTCCGAATTTCAGCAAGGGTATTAAACGTCGTCAGATCGACATCTGCTTCCATTCGCTTGCCAGAATGGCACTCCTGGCAATAGCGAGTTATCAGGGGCAGGATTTCGGTTTTGTACGAGTTTCCCAGCGTTGCGACAGCAACATCGTCTGCGGCCCGAACGTTTACTGAGAGCAACAGTCCGGTCGTCAACAGAAGCCCTGGAAATCCAATTCGACATGCCTTGGGGAATGAACTCCGACGCATCTTGTTTCCTCCGCTCGCGGCAACTCTGGCTGGTCTCACACGGGTGCAAAGTGGATCGTAACGTCTTGATTTGGTCTCGCCAACTGCCAACGATGAAGAAGATACCGCGTGTCGCTTGTCGAAAATGGCGGTTCAATTGCTAAGGCGATTCGAGCGAGTTTCACGTTACGATGGCGAGTGTCTGGGGGAGATAGTCGATGCGTGTTATACAGCAAGGGAAACATGCAAGCGTCTTCGAATGAGTTTCGCCGCGAGCATGTGGGTTGGTCTTCAGTTGACTCGAATTATCGTGACCGACAAAATCACCCGCGGCAATGACGCCCGTGGAGAAGTTTCGATGGATGCCAACCTTCCAGTCCCCAGCACGCCAGAACCGAAATCCTGTTCCGTTAAGCCTGTCTGTCCTGTCTGTGGTGGTTCGCTTTTCGAAATCCGGGCCAAGCTGCAGTGCTCGCGATGTCACACAATCTGCGAAACGTGCTGTGAAGGGGGACGAGGGTAACGGGGTTGTAACGTTTTACCGTTATTGCCCC
>CAIWEX010000255.1 GCA_903911795.1 uncultured Schlesneria sp. | reverse complement strand
TCCAGCTGTCGCAACCAGGCTTCAATAGTTCGGGAAGAATAATTCTGCAGGTCCGGATGTTCTGGCTCAATCACGGTCCGCTGATCCAGCATCACGCTGGGGCGAGACGCGTGCCACTCGTGCAGAAGTACTGCGGCTCCGACTTGTGGCAAGAACCGCTCTTCGATTTCCTCCCTCGTAGGGCATAGTCCGGCGACACCTTCCACGCCCAATATCCGGACGCAACCTCTTCGGAAGTAGGCCTTCACTTTGACCACGGCACACTGCGGCTCATTCAATTCCAGAAACAGGACGACGGTTGGCATTGGGTTCTCCAGCTTCAGAGGGGGGGGGAATAGACGATCAGGTGCTACGCGACGAATTAATCGTCGCGGGCAACGTGGTTTCAAGGAGGCGCGACAGACTTTTGACAGACTTCCACTGCGGATCGTCAGAAACTATGACGCTCTTCAAGGAGGGGCGGGGCGGGATGTGGATTCCGGATCTGCCGGACCACGAACCACCAGCTGTTGCCAGCGTCTGCCTGATTAACCAGCTGGAAACCGCAGGTAAGGCGAAAGCGACGCAGGTAGCGAGTCGTGGGGGTCAGAGCCCGTAAAATGAGGCGCGGGTTGTCTTCAAACGCAATCCACTCGTCGACCCATTGCGGCTGAACGGGTATGTCTGCCCATAGTTGACGCAGTTTGGCAGCCCGATGCCGTCCCTGCAAAGAATGGTAGGCACTCGCTGCGGCTTGGCGGCGGCTACGTGCCGGGCGACGGGATTCGCCTATCCGCACCAACGGCGGTTCGCGATAAACGTCATGCCAGACCTCATCGCCGATTTCCAGGAAGCAATCGCAATCGGTAAACACTTGAATCTGATACCAGGACAACGGGCGAATGATTCGACATGACATTCGGCGACACTCCAAGAGGGAAACGAACAACACAGGCGGCGACCACCGCACGCCGAAAGCTCGCGCTCCGATAGAAGAAGACCGACGAGCTGGCCGAGTTGTTCGTGAAGGCGGCAGATTTTTGACAAGATTGAACAAGCGCAACGGTCCGGTGAGCGGCTTGATCGCCGCGAACACCCTCGGCTCTGTCAGGCGGTCTCGTTCACGAGATTGCTGAACAGGAGCCAGTTCACACGTCGGTGATTGCCCGCCGTCCGACGCTCCAGTTGTTCACCGAACTCTGGCAGATGTTGGCTCACACGTCGGCGAACAGAAGCCTCGCTCATATCGAGTCGCTCAGCCACAACCCCGACGGAAACCCACTGTTCATCAAGGTCATAATCATAGTTGCGCAGGGAGTAACCTGCAGGATCAAACGGTTCGACGTGCTGGAAAGTGGTGCGATAATCCAGGGAGTCGGTCCTGCCAAAGGTGATTTTGATCCACGGACACAGGTGCTGGTTCTTCCGACCCAGGGACAGCCAGAATTTGAGGTTGTTAGCGAGTTGATCTGGCAGCGCTAATGCAGAGGCCCATGACCGAATTCGCAGATCCGTGGTCAGGTCGAGACCGCGGCCGACGACCAGATCGCGACAGGCAATCTTCCCCGTGGACCGCAGGATTCGGACCGGGACTTCCTCAAAAACCTCGAATTCTAGACGCAACAGGAAAACAGTCAGGTTTTCCAGAGGCCGTTGGCGGACCGCATGCAAGCGGGCGGGACGCACACCACCCGGCGGAAACACATAGCGACTCATTCAGAAGCTCCGCCGGTTGGACTGTGGATAACGGGTGAAATGCGATGCTGTCGGCTTGCTGGCCAGTTATACGACGGCGGTGGCCAAGATACGAATCTCGAAACCCCGCGACAGATAAGAGCCATCGAGCTCCCGCTTCTGGACAACCGTTCTTTCAAGATTTTGCGAATTTCCAAAAATTCGAGGTTCACAGCCACGGAGTTCGAATCCAGAAACGCTCCATGTCCGTGGCGCGAACTTTCGACTCGTCGTCAAATCATTCATCGGATCAGGAAAGTGCAGGTCCACGCTTGCGGTTACGACAATGGCACAGTCCGGCAAGTTGAGTGGTGTGTTTTCTGGCTATTTTATGCCGGCAGGCCTGTGTGGGGTTAACGCCGGAGCTTGCGCTGCCACATAGGGGGATGTGAGGTTTGTGCTGGTTTGTTCTCCCGAAAAGGCGTGAAACAATTGGGTCGAACTGCGTGGGAAATCGAGGCCTATCAGACGATGTGTTGCAGAGTACTTCAATGGTATCCGGGCGATCAGGAACTCGCCCATGACGCGGCTGTCGCGCGATTTCTGGAGTCTCGCCGTCAACCGCTTGGCCAATTCGAAGCCAGGCGGGCCTTCGTTGGCTGGTGTCTACACTTGCTGAAAAAGCGTTGCTGGTCGATCCTCCGGCGAAGGGGCGAGGCACGAATCGGGCTCGGCAAGCAGCGAGGTTTACTGGGGCGGCTAAAAGGTTCTGCCGACAAGGCCAGACGCTGTGAGGCCATTTACAGATCACTGCTCAAACTCCCGGCAGAGAGTCGCGAACTGCTGGAGGAGTGGGCCTATCACGGTCGGTCAGATCGCATGGCTGCTGAACAGCAAAATTGCCAATCGCCCACATCGATTGAAGCTGCCCGCAAAGCCATTCAGCGCCGTCGACAGCTGGCCCTAAAAGAACTGCAGCAACAAGTACTGAGTGATGAGCAAGAGGAAACTCGGAATGACGTAACATTTGTCTGAGCGTCCGATGATTCCTCGCCAGGTTCCAGCAACGAAACGTGACGGGTAGGACTCGCCGTCGAGCAGCGTAACAGCAATCGGATTGGTCAGACCCGACCAACAAATTCTTCTCAGAAAGGCTTATTTCTCTATGGCATCCGCAACAATCGCCTGCCCGCACTGTAGTAACGTCGGAACTCACGACACCCGCAACACTCAAAATGCTTCGATCGTCGTGAATTGCCAACGCTGTCACAAGAGTTTCCACATTGTGATTCGTCAGGGGCAGGTGCAAGGTGTTCGTAGTTGACGAAAGGCAGTCAGCTCTCCCGCAGGTGAAAGGTCGGGGATTCCACAGTACCGTTTTTGGTACGTTCAGACTCCCCGACTCAGGATGATCCCAGCAATAAGTTTACAGGAGGCCACTTGAGCAGATTCGTTAATCAGCCAGTCATCAGCGCCCTGTCGTTTGTGGGGCCAGAGGCAGATCCACCGGACATGGACTACGAATCGGTGTTACGGTACACAAGGGACGTTGCCGCTTTGCGGGGCAGGCTGAGCATCGCCGATCCCAACTCCTGTTACACCGCTTTGTTTCATTTGTGTCAACTTGGTGACGCTGCTAAAGCAGCGCTGCCGGAATTGAAATGCCTGCTCCTGGCGACAAGTCATCCAATACTTCGGATGAACGCGGCCAGTGTGATCGCGGAAATCGCTCCTGAAGAATGTTCGCTAGTCCTGCCAGTCCTGATTTCAGGGATTGACGATGTGGACGAATCGGTGGTGCAGCAGGCGGCGTTCGGATTAG
>CAIWEX010000254.1 GCA_903911795.1 uncultured Schlesneria sp. | reverse complement strand
TCGCCACCGAACTTGTCGACCAGACGTTGGTGAATCTCTTCAATGCGCATCAGTCGTTCCTGAGGATCGAGTCATTGACCCGTTTGCAATTCTGTTTTTTGAGTTCCGCCAAGTCGCTCTGGATTCAACTAGCCTGTGCGGCAGCACGCTGTCGAACGCCACCGGAACCAGTTGCGGCGGATGGTGCCATCTTGTTCTGCCGGGTCAGGGTCCGGACCCACTCCAAGTCACCCCGTTTCCAGACATAAGCGAATCCAACCAGCAGAACCGCGAAGAAAACGGCAACATCGACGACACCGGCCCAGGCCAGATTCAATGCGGTCGCAGGATTGATGGCCTGATCGGCTGTCAGCGATCCTGGGGGAAGACTCATCAGTTGTTCACTCAAAGCGATCCGGTCGGCGGATTTAAGATGACTATCCGTCAATTGAATGGCGTTCCCGTAGATCGCTGCCCACGGGAAGAAGAAGACGACTTCCACGTCGAAAATGATGAACAGCAGCGCGACCACGTAAAACCGCAGGTCGAACTGGATATAGCTGCTGCCGATCGAAGGTTCACCGCATTCGTAGGCGGAGTCCTTTTCGGTGTTGGGCAGGCGAGGTCGAACCAGACGACCAATCAACAACGGTGCCAACAGAAATCCAATGGTCACCAGCGTGAATACCAGAAAATGGCCAACAACTTCTGTCATTTTTCTTTTCTTCTTTTCGTTGCCGTCGAAACCTGGGGAAGTAATTTCGCTGTGCCGGCGTTTCGCTTCTAAAGACAAGCTTAACTTGTCTGACTACCTTCTAACTTGCTGTATCTTCACCCGCTGGTTCTTCAATCCGTTGACGTCCTTGAAAGCCGGCGTCGTGCGTATGCCAGTATTCGACGGCTGGTTCGCCCTGCTTCCAGCAGAGATAAACTTCCTGCCCGTTCATGGATGCGGGAAAGTCGACCAGGCCCATCACGGGATCTTTGAATTCCACGCCGAGTTCGGCGAGTTCTTCGACGAACCCTTCGAGTTTTTCAACATCCTTTTCCAGTTCCGTCCGGATCTGGTCCACTTCTTCGCTGTAAGGATCATCCTGCTGGGCTTTACCCGTCGAGCCGCGACGCATGCCGTTCAGGCGTTGTTCCCGTTCGCGCACGTCACTATACAGATCGACGATGTCCTGCACGATCGCCCGGACCAGTGGCAAAGCCTTGTTGGCGGATGCCACGGTGAACAATGTGCGAGGAGCCAGTTTGGCGCTCATGAACCAACCACCTTTCGGACCATCCGTGAGACATGCCATCACCGCAGCAGTTCCATTACTGCCGCGCCCCGCAGGGAATTATTCGTCCTTGGCGGTGAACTGGAAGGGGCTTGATTCCCCTTTCACCCAAACCGGCTCGTACAACACCTTCGATTCCGCAACGACCGTCGGATTCAACGTGGCCTGGCCCCAGGCAGTTTCCAGAGGAAGCTTGGCGTAATCCACGATGCATCCGTCGCGGCTGAAGCAACTGAGATCGTGGTTCGATCCCATGAAGATGCAGTCCACCGGACAAGGTTCAACACACAGTGCACAGAACATGCACTTCGTGTAGTCGATCGTAAAGCCGTTGACGCGGAACCCTTTACCGACCGGGCTCTTTTCTTTTTCGATGTAGATACAGTCGACCGGGCACGCCACAGCGCACTTTTCGCAACCGATACAGGTCGTCAGGTCGAATCGATGAAACCCGCGATACCTAGCCTTCACAGGCACCGGAACTTCAGGGTACTCAAAGACTTCTGTAAATGTCTTACGACGGTACGTCCACAGCATGGTCCGCATCGTCACCCACATCCCGGCGAGCAGGGTCGAGACGGCAACCCACACATTTCGCAGCCATTCGCCAAAATTCCACAACCACTGCATGGTTGGCTCACTGATTAAAAGAGACTCGCCACAACGAATCCGCAGGGTACCGAAGACTCCGGAACCAAGTCCAGGCGGACACTTTTTCGACGCAGAATCGCCCCGGATTATAGGCTGCGCAGGGACCAAAGCAAGCGACTTGAACTGAGTGCGGTTTCCCACAAATGGGAGTCTCCAGGCGTGATAGCGGTTTTTAATACGATTGCTGGCGAGGTTGTCACCTTGCCCTCTTCGTTCGCTTCTGTTCAATGTCTCCCCTTTTTGAAAGGCGTTGCGCATGCCACGGCATTCGGCGCCTGACACATGTCCGCTTTAAACAGAAGGAAACGAAGGGAACGAAGAGGGAAAAGGAAGCGGCAATTACTGGCCAAGCCCCAATGGCTCTCCCGATTTGCTTTTTTTTGAATCGCAGACAGCGATTGGAGCAAAGGGGCGAACCGAAGTTCCGATTGTGGGCGAGGTTCTCATCTTTCCCTCTTCGTTCCCTTCGTTCGCTTCTGTTCAATGTCTTCCCTGCCACGCCTCCGCAGTTTGGACGAATTCGCCCAAATGTAGTGAAGACTTTGCCTGGAAATCGCACCTAAGTCCTTATTTGATCGTCCCAACTGCGTAACTTGGGTTACCCGGTCAGGCGCAGTCCCACGGAACGAGGTGTGGTCCAGTGAGGGCACAGAAGCCCCGGCATTGGTCGTTCGGAAACCGGGGCTGCGAGCCGAAACCTCCTTGCCCTCATTGCTTGGGCGGCTCACAATGATTCCTCTGCTGGATGTGATTCTCTTTGAAATTTGAAGTCGTTCCTTATGCACCAATTCCGCTTGGCCGTTGCTGTCCGGTGTTTTCGTCAGTCGTTGATGGAGTCGCTGAAGTCCGCCCGTAATCTGAATGTGGATGGGATCCAATTCGATGTGCGCAACGAAGTTGTCGCGGCCGAACTGACAGAAACCGGCCGAAAGCAATTGCTCCACCGGGTTTCAGAATTAGGTCTGACGATTTCTGGAGCCTCATTTCCGCTGACACGCCCCCTGACCGACCCAATGGAAATTGACCGCAGCGTTGCGGACCTGCGCGATGCGATGACCTTTGCGTATTCTCTGAAGGCGAAAACCTTGTGCTGCAAGGTGGGGCGGATTCCCGAGGATCGTGCCGGGAAACCACGCCTGTTACTGCTCGAAATCCTCAACGATCTCGCTGCTCACTCGAATCGCGTGGGAACAGTCCTGTGCATCACTCCGACAAATGATTCCGCCGAAGACCTGCTGGCGCTGACAAGCGAAGTCACCTCTGGCCCGATCGGGATCGATTTCGACCCCGCTCATTTCGCACTGACGGGACGCTCCAGCACCGAGGCCCTGCGAACCCTGCATGCGGTGACGATGCATGTGCAACTGCGAGACGGTTTCCGCGGTTTTGATGGTGGCGGGCAGGAAGCGGCTGTTGGCAGTGGTGTGATCGACTGGATGGAACTGCTGGCCGTCCTGGGCGAAATCGACTATCGAGGCTGGCTGACCGCCGTCCGCAACCAAGGTGATGACCGCGCGAACGATATCGAACGAGCCGTAAAATACACGAGGAAGTTGCTGATTGGCGGATGAATGCGTTCCTGGCTTTTCTGGTGGGCTAAAGGCCCACAAGAGGCCGACGAGATCGCCCCGCAAAACAACGCCTGACTTGGCATTACAGCTTGTTTAAGATCTCTGCCGCACGCTTTTCAAACATCCCTTGCCATTCCGGGGCCAGGATGCAATCGCTGTCTTCCTGAGCTCCCCCGACATTCAGCAGTTGTTCTGTCGTCGGGGCATAATAAATATAGCCATTCGTATATCCTGCAACAAAAGTCCGCGGATGTGGTGAACCCTTTTTGATATTCAGGCCGATTTGAACGGTCAGCTCGCCGGGGAATGTGATCAGCGTGAACTCGCCAATCCTGAGGCCCACGACTTCAACATCGAGAGTCCGTTTCCCCGCCGCGATGTTTTCTGCCTGATGCTTCTTCAACAGTGCCAGATTGGTCTGCAACCGGGTCAGTTCTTCCATCGTCCGGATGTTGTCGATGTACTGTTTCATGTTCCGGCGGTTATCAGCATCGAGCTTGGTGAGGTCGGTTCGTTCCTGCTTTTCTTCGAGCAGATAACGATGCGAATAGTAGGAAGGGAACTCCGGTGCCAGATTGTACTTCACCACGAGCGGCAGAAATGTTTTCAGGTTGAGAGTCGTTCCCTTCAGCGAATGCAACAGGCGTGCTTGCTCTGCTTCCAGTACGGCAATCCGATCGGCGACGTCAGCACGAGGCAGCGTCAGAGTCTCGTTGATGACAACCAGGCGTTGATCGCCCTGGTTGGTAGTCTGCTTTAATCCTTTCAGTGTACTGAGTCCCAGCAGATTGCCGAGTGGTTCTGCATCGCGAGGTGTGTCGACTCCCTTGTAGCCGACAGGATTGATATCGCCGCCGCACCCTTGAATAAACAATGCCACTGCCCCGTCACTGAGGTTGTCTTCAATGACTTTGGACGCGAATCCGGTGATATCCGCCGTGTTTCCGCCATTGGGAACTCCCTGAATGGGATGACAGGCGAAGTTGTAAACGACGGCCACCGTCTGTCCGTCCACTCGATCGAGTCGAAGAATGCCGATTTGCGGATCAACCGGACCGATGGCCGCGACATCTTCGTCGGCAGGCATCGCGTAGGCATGGCGAACATCGACCTCCTTGCCGTTTTTTAATTTCAGCCGTCGATTCTCCATGATCCGGCTTTCGTGACCAACGCCGACGCCTACTTTCACGGGAACCAGATTCTGGTGAGCGGCTTTGATGGCCTGGACCGTCCTTTGGTCGACGTCGCTGCAGACGACTCCATGGCAATGACTGGCGTTGACCAGGACATTGGCAGGTTTGATCTTCAGATCGCGTTCAATCTGCGATCGTACCTTGCCGAGATAATCGTTTTTGATATGCCCGATTTCGCCGATGGCAACGGCATCGACCGCGACGAGTACCGCCGTGGTTTCACCCGATTTCACCACAAGCGCCCGGGCATAAAGCCGATCGTTGACAGGTCCCGCATCGACATTTGTGATGTCGACTTTGGCAGCCCCTGCCATCAATTCGGCTGCTGCGACTGACTGCAACAATACGGGAAACAGACAGGGAATCAGCACAAGGCCATAAAGGCAGGATCGCAACTTGGGAACCAGAATCCGGTGGCAAACGATACTATTTGACATGGTCGCACTCCTTCGAACACGCTGCAGACTGGAAGTGATCGACCATAGTCACGCCGCGCCCCATTGAAAAGGGTCGGACAGGGTGATCGTCTTTGATTAGGGTCTAAGAACGCCTTGCCAAGCAGCATCAACGAGACGCTGCACACGAGCCGCGCCCGTAAGGAAGCGGACAGATCAACCATCCAGGTTCTTGATCCGCACGTAGCAAGATAGCGGATGGTTGATCTGCTCCCTGTCTTGCGGACAACTTCAAGACTTGTTTCGTTCCCCCTGGAAATCTGTAGCTGACTTGCCTCACTCACGATGTTATCATGGGACATCTCACGACTCTTGTTTCGAATTTTCCCGGACGATAACGAATGTTGAACTTCTCGCTGGAATCAGGTCGCCCTTCTGCGTTTCGTGGCCCGTCGCGTCGCGATTTCCTTCAGGTGGGTGGCCTGGGCCTGTGTGGACTGTCACTGGAATCGATTCTGTCCAGTGAATCACGTGCGGCAGAAGGTAAAGCTGGTCGCCCGGCTCGGGCAAAATCTGTCATTCTGGTTTATCTGGGTGGCGGGCTGACTCACCACGACAGCTTCGACATGAAGCCGGAAGCACCGGCGGAAATTCGTGGCAAGTATTCCCCGATCGCATCCAATGTCGCTGGAACACAGGTTTGCGAATTGCTGCCAAAAATGGCCCAGTGCATGGACAAGGTGGCGCTGGTTCGCTCGGGGGCTCATAATAACGACCATCATGAAACAGCGACCAATTGGGTCCTCTCGGGCCGATTTGGGTCGCCGTTTGGAGATTACCCTGCGATCGGTGCTGTCGCGGCTCACGAACTGGGATTTAGTGGTGTTCTTCCTCCCTATGTGTCCGTTCCGAGAAACCCCTCATTTACCTGGGAACTCGGTAAGAGTGCGTTTCTGGGGGGGCGTTACGAATCCTTCAAAACCGGTGACCCCAACGCCGAGAACTTCAGCGTGAAGGATGTGGCCGTTGCCAGTCGTGACGCCGCGCGAGCGGATCGACGTAAGGCATTTCTGTCGACAATCGACCAGTTAGGAGAAAAGGTCCGTGGCAATGATCAACTCGCGACCTACGACGAATTCCGCGGTCGGGCTGCAGACATGATTTTGTCTCCACAGGCTCAAGCGTCGTTTGCGATTGAGCGGGAAGATGCCAAACTGCGAGATCGTTACGGTCGCAATACATTTGGCCAAAGCTGTCTGCTCGCCCGTCGGCTGGTCGAAGGGGGAGTTCGATTTGTCACGGTCAACTACGGCGGCTGGGACCATCACGGCAAGATCTTCGAAAACTGTGACAAGAAACTTCCGGAATTTGACCTGGGCTTTTCGGCTCTCATTGAGGACCTGGCGACGCGCGGGTTACTCAAGGAGACTTTCGTCGCCTGTTTCGGCGAGTTTGGTCGTACGCCCCTCATCAACAAGGATGCTGGCCGCGATCACTGGGGGCCTGCCGCCAGTCTGCTGTTCGCGGGTGCCGGGGTTCAGGGAGGAAAAGTGATTGGCGCGACAGACAAGCAGGGGGCGCATGTCACAACCAGGCCTTATGCCCCTGCCGACGTCTGCTACACTATTCTCGATTCGCTCGGCATCGATCCGCATGTTGCGCTGGTCACTCCCGACGGGCGGACGATCGACGCTCTGGAAGAGGGCGAACTGATGAGTCCCCTGTTCGGGCTCAGCTAATACCGATCTGCAACGGTTCAATCGTAGTGACAGTTTCCGGGGGCCGGCGCGTCGCGGAAGATTGGCCTTCTTCGTCGCGTTGTGTCTGCGAATTCAGCCCGCGTAATCCGTAAATTCGGAAAACTGACCGCACGCGGCCCGGCAAGCGGCGGAAGTTGTTCCGGAAGTGGCAAGTTTGCGTTCACCAGTTCGATGCGTTTCGTGACACCCATTCCATTCAGGGAATTCGAATTCCTTGAGGGCGAATGTGGGATGGCGTCTGCCGGGCCAGCAGGACCGCCTTCGGTCGCAATTCGTACATGCCTGTAATCTGGTAACGGAACTTTTCAGAGATATTTCGGCCGCCGGAATGTTTCATTGGGATGTCCGTTCTGATCGACGAACGCCTTTTGACATGTCATCTCACATCACCGAATCCCCATCGCGTGAGATGCCAAGGATACGCTCCCAATGGACGAGCTTGATGACATCATCAAAGAGTTTCTTGTCGAAAGTTACGAGAACCTCGATCAATTGGACCGGGATCTGGTCGCTTTGGAAGATGCCCCCGATGACCGCAATCGGTTGTCGAG
>CAIWEX010000253.1 GCA_903911795.1 uncultured Schlesneria sp. | reverse complement strand
CGGATTACGGGGCCACGAATCAGCAATTGGAACCAGACCTCAAACGTTCTCAGGGGGGATTGAGGGATCTGCATCTTATTCGTTGGATCGGGTTCGCGCGCTATGAAGCAGGTGACATCGATTCGCTGCGACTGCACTCGGCCATCACGATGGAAGAGTCTCGCCGTCTGGTGCATGCACACGAATTCCTGACATCGCTGCGGATCGACCTGCATCTGGCTGCGGGCAAAGAGCAGGACGTTCTGACACGTGAAGACCAGTTGCGAATCGCCAATCAGCGCGGAATTCAAGCAGCCGGTGCGCAGATTCCCGTCGAACGGTTTATGCAGCAATACTTTCAGCACAGCAGTGCGGTCGCAGATATCGCTCGCCGGTTTGTAAACCGGACGAAGCAGTTGAGTTGGAGCGAGAAATTTTTCCAGTTTGTGATGTCGTACCGCGTTGATGACATCTTCTACGTCGGCACCGAGTATCTTGATATCCCTCCGCGCCATCGCGCCGCCGCGATCTCGACGCTGGAAGGGGTTCTCAAGCTGTTCATGACGGCCGCTCGCTATCGCGTCTGCGTCGCGCCGCATCTATTGGAAATGATCAAGGCGAAGGGAATTCGCCCAGCCCCACAATTGTCGGCCGAAGCCTCACACTCGTTTCTGGAATTGCTGCGCACATCAGGCAAACTCGGGATTGCTTTGCGGGGAATGCATGAAACGGGCGTCCTCGAAGCAGTTCTCCCCTGCTGGCAACATATCCGGTGCCTGCTGCAATTCAATCAGTATCACCATTTCACGGTCGACGAACATACACTGCGGACGATCGAAGCGGCCGAAGGTTTTCTGAACGATCCCGGCCCGCTCGGTCAGGCCTATCGTGAGATTCACCACAAAGAGCTCTTGCACCTGGCACTGCTGCTGCACGATGCAGGCAAAGGATACGAAGAAGATCACAGTGAAGTCGGGCGTCGTCTGGCGGAAGATGTCTCCAACCGCCTGGGACTACCGGATCATCAACGCGATCAAGTAATGTTCCTGGTCCATCGCCACTTGAAGATGGCCGACCTGGCTTTACGCCGTGACATTGGCGACAGGGCCTTGTTACTGAAATTCAGCCACGAAGTCGGCAGCCCTGATGCACTTCGCATGCTCTACGTGCTGACGGCCTCCGACGTCACCGCGGTCGGTCCCAATACATGGAACGAATGGAAAGCCGAACTGCTGACGACACTGTACGAGCGAACAATGCTCTGGCTGAGTGGCAAGAGTCATCTGTTTGATGAATCAATCCGCTTGAAACAGATCGCCGAGCAGGTCGTTCAATTGTGTCATACAACTTCCGAGTCGACACCTGCGGCGGCAGAAGCGGACCTGTTGGCACTCTGCGACTGGCAAAAGCGAGTCGAACTGAGTCCCGCACATTACCTGCTGGAAACGACTCCGCCACGGATTGCCGCAGATATGCGAATTATCCGAAATCGGCGTTCCGATGAAATCCATGTTGAAACTGCATACGACGCCGAAACTGGTACTGTCGAATATCGTGTGATTGCCGCCGAAGCAATTGCCCCCGGATGTTTTCACAAACTGGCAGGGGTGCTGTCCGCTAAGCGGATGGAAATATTGACGGCCACCATCTGCACGACGCAGGATGGGGTGATTATCGATGCGCTACGGGTTCGTGATGCGGACCATGCTGGTGAGATTCCCGAGTTCCGAACCAGCGACGTGGCAAATGCGATCCGCAAAGTCTTACGAGGTGAAACAGACGTCGCCACCTTGATGAAGTCGCGAGGCCGATTCGCGGTCAAGGCAACGCAGGGGCCCGTATCAGAATTGCCACTGCGAGTTGTCGTGGATAATGAGTCGTCCGATCGCTTCACCGTGATCGATGTGTTTGCCCACGATCGCCCCGGCCTGCTCTATGAAATCACGCGATCTCTTTACGTACTGAAACTCAATGTCGTCCTGGCCAAAATCGCGACCCATTTCGATCAGGTCCTCGATGTGTTCTTCGTCACCGATGAAGCCGGCCATAAGATTCACGACGGTGAACGGCTGAAGCACATCCGCCAGCACCTGATGTCCGAATTAACGGAATTCGAGAGATCTGCAACGAACGAAGAAGCGGTCGGGCCCGGTTAGTTTCATTGCTCGGTTGGGGTTAGATGAGGCCGGGATAGACTGCCACGCCGGGTGCCACGGTGCCACGGGCGGCGGCTTTGGGCAGCCCGTGCTCAAGTTTCCAAGACGCAGTGCTTGTGAAATCCTGTCGTCATTTTTCGGCAAATGACCTTGATCGTTCGTCAAGCGGGACAACTCGAAGTGTGGACTCGCTTGACGCCATTTGTATCGACGATGCCAAGCGTGTGTTCAACGGTGAACCCCAACCCTCGCGTGCGTACAGAAAGACATCTCAGGGAGATCGCCGACGCAAACAAATTTTGAGTTTGCCTCTCAACGGAAACTCGTCGATGGTCTTCCTCATGTTCGGGATCAGCGTGAATTAGCGGAGATCAGTGTTCCAAAATTCTTTCTTCCTCACATGAAGGCCACACCTGCCATGGAGCGGGTGTGAGTTGAGTGGAAATGAGCCGCAAACCCGAAAATCACAGCCGCAGTTGCATTCAGTCGCCGAGTAAGATCCTTTTCGTTCGAAGATCCCTAGGCCGATTCCGTTGTGCGTCGTCAGTCCCGTAGGTCAGGCTGTGCCTGACTGTTGGAAGTCAAGGTGTAATGGTCCCGCAGTTTGGCGAACAATGCCGTCACCTGACATCACTCCGTCAGGCACCGCCTGACCTACGGGACTGCGGGTTTGCGAAGCAGACCATGACAGTGAGGTTCCTGAGTTTCCTTCCTCGTCAGGCCAAGCGGCATTCGATTCTACGAATCGGCAACAGTGGTGAACGCAAATTCGACTGGAAGAAACGAGCAAATTGCGACACGATAATCAGAGTGAGTCGAGCGAAATGATCGGAAACTGGGTACCTAGGTTGGTTACCAGTCGCAGATCAGCGGTCACCAGTTCGCATCCTTCGCGTTCCGCCAATGCGACGTACAGGCAATCGTAAACCCCGATACGGGCTTGTGCGGCGATTTCGACCGCTCGACTCAATAGAAGCAGGTACGGTATCAGAT
>CAIWEX010000252.1 GCA_903911795.1 uncultured Schlesneria sp. | reverse complement strand
GCTGGTTTGTCACAGGAGTCGATCTCGACCAGCAGACCGCCTGTGCGATCTGGATCGACAACATCCAGGCCCTGCGTCCCGTACATGCAGGGTAGGCAGAGACTCTGGTAATAGTTTATTGCCGAGGACGCCAGCGAAGACCTTACGTAGGTGCGCCCGAACCAATCCTCGCGAGAATGGTAATCTCACGCACGAGAACATTGGTGCGAGGAGCATGCGATGTCGATTGGTCCGAGATATTTCGATCAAAACGAGATTCTTAGCCCGTCATAGGCCAGTTCTACTCCGGCCGGAAGTCGAGCATTCGTCTCAGTATATTCCAGGTAATGCGAAATGTGAGTCAAGTAGGCTCGCTTTGGTTTGACCCGTTCAATCGCTTCGAGCGCCTGTGGAATTCCAAAGTGCGTGGCATGCGGTTCGTCACGCAGGGCATCGATGATCAACACATCGAGTCCCTCCAGCAGTGGCCAACTCTCATCGGGGATAAAGCTGACATCAGTACAGAACGCGACATTTCCCACGCGAAATCCCAGTACCGGCAGCTTGCCGTGAATCAATCGGATCGGTTGAACTTGAACGCCGAGCAGTTCAAATGGTTCCAATCCAATCCGTCGGAATTCCAGTTGCGGAAGTGCCCCATAATGCAGGTCGGGCGATGGAGGAGTGAACGCGTACGAGTATGCCGCGCGAATCTGGTTTTCAACAATTTCTTCACAGTAGAGGGGAATCGCCCGCTTCAGCCGATACCCGAACAACCGCAGATCATCCAGCCCGAAGAGATGGTCAGCATGGCTATGCGTATAAATGACAGCATGCACCACGTCGATTCGTTCCCGAAGCAGTTGGATTCTCAACTCGGGCGACGTATCGATCAGAAAGGTGCCTTCCCCGGTGCTCACCGCAACGCCCGTCCGGGTCCGATTGTTGCGAGGATCGGGCGAACGACAGACCGGACAATGGCAGCCAATCAGCGGCACGCCATGACTGGTTCCGGTCCCCAGCAGGATCATCTCACGCGAGTCATTTGTAAGGACAGACATCAATCAGACGCCGATGAAATGACAGGGAATTGAATGCGATACCACTGATTGTTCGACGACTTACACGCCGTAGAGTTCGCCGAATTTGGTTTTCAGATGTGTGACAAGCGGACCGTGGGAAAGCGATTGTCCAGTCACGATTTCCACAAGTCGCTTGGCGGGATATCGCTTGCCATGGCTATGAATCTTTTCGTTCAACCACTGCTTGAGCGGCCGGAACTGGCCCTTGGCGAAGGCGGCATCCAGGTCTCCTAAGTCACGCCGCGCGGCTTTGAAGAATTGAGCGGAATACATGTTCCCTAATGCGTATGTCGGGAAATAACCCAACAATCCCGCACTCCAATGAATGTCCTGCAGGCAACCTTGCGAATCGTTCGGGACCGTCAGGCCGAAGTATTGCGAGAACTTTTCGTTCCAGACGCCTGGAACATCGGCAGGCTTCAAGTCGCCAGCAACCAGTTGTTGTTCCAATTCAAACCGCAGCATGATGTGCAGGTTATAGGTGACTTCGTCGGCTTCGACTCGGATGAACGAAGGATTGACGTCGTTGATCGCAAAATAGAAATCGTCGAACGGCACATCGCCCAGTGCCACGGGAAAAGCTTCCCGGACCGTAGGAAACATGTACGTCCAGAATGACCGGCTGCGACCGACAAAGTTCTCCCACATTCGCGACTGCGATTCGTGGATGCCGAGTGAATCCGCTTGTCCAAGGCCGAGTCCAAAGCTATCTTTCGGCAGGCCTTGTTCGTAGATGCCATGACCAGATTCGTGCAGGACCCCGAAGAAGGCCGACGGAAAATTGTGATCGTGGTAACGAGTTGTCAAACGGCAATCGCCCGGCCCGAATCCGCTGCAGAAAGGATGCGGCGAAGCATCGATGCGGCCTCGTGTAAAATCGAAGCCAATCATCCGCGACGCAGCTTCCGAAATCACGATTTGCGGCGTCTTCGGATAATGTCGTTTCAGGATTTCGGTATTGGGATGGTTCGGGGAATGCTGGATGGCGGAAACGAGCTTGACCAGTTCATCGCGTAGAGGTCCAAAGACGCGGGAAACCTCGGAGGTAGTCATTCCCGGTTCATAGTCATCCAGCAAGGCATCGTAGGGGACGCCGTCTCCGTAACCGATCGCTTGAGCTTCTTCACGCTTCAGGCCGATCATTTTTTC
>CAIWEX010000251.1 GCA_903911795.1 uncultured Schlesneria sp. | reverse complement strand
CCCGGCACCTTGAAGCCAGCACACGGGTCTATCGTCTCGAAGGTTCTGGGATTCTCGCCCGCAATGCCACGGTTCCTGACGCTGGGTGGCCATCTTCACCAGGGGAAGCGGGCCATTCGTGGGGAAGGAGGGGCCGGGCTAGGGACCTTGCATGATCCTTTTCGTCTGGACTATGACCCCGACAAGGGGATTCAGATTCCCGATCTGCAATTGATGGATGGATTGTCGGCTAGTGGAATTGATGCCCGCGAGCAACTGTTGGGTGCGGTTAATCAACTTGCCCGAAAGCTCGACCGTTCGAGGGAAGTCGAGCGACTGGATCAGAATTATCAGCAGGCCTTTTCGCTGCTCACGAAGCCTGGGGCGCGCGATGTGTTTGACGTCGAGCGCGAACCTGACTCGGTCCGTCGGAAGTTCGGGAAGTTTCGATTCGGGCAGTGCTGCCTGCTGGCTCGACGCCTGGTCGAAGCGGGTGCCCGATTCGTACAAGTCAACTGGAGCTCCCATGTCGAACCGGTTGAGGATGCTGGCGATGGAGGCTGGGACATGCATGATCGACATTTCCAGCAATATCAGGACCGGCATTCTTGGATGCTGGATCAGGCACTCGCCGCATTGCTGGATGATCTGCAGGAACGTGGACGCCTGTCGGAGACGGTCGTCGTAGCGGTTGGCGAATTTGGACGAACACCGAAAATCAACAATAAGGCAGGTCGTGACCATTGGGAACATTGTTATTCCGCACTCGTCGCCGGGGGCGGGTTGCGGGCTGGCCATGTGATTGGTGCCAGTGACCGGTTGGCAGAATATCCCGTTTCACGGGCGTATACCCCTGCGGATCTGTTCGCCACTGTCCTGGGACAGTTGGGTATTACCACGACGGCGCTGACCACAAATGGACTGCTTCCACAAGGATCGTTGATCGAGGAGTTGTTGTGAACGGCAATTCCTGTCCGCGCAATTCAAACATCGACCGAACGTCCGTTGTGATGTTCCTCATTGCGATCATCAGCCTCGGATTCGCGCAGTCGTCAACGGCTCAGGAGAAGCCCCTGCGAATTACCAGCGACGGCTTTTTCAAACAGCGTCCTTGCTGGTCGAAAGATCAGCACTACCTGGTCTTTGCACGCCACCGTGGCAACACAATCTACCTGTTTCTGCATGACATGAAGACAGGTCAGGAGGAACGCCTGACTCAAAGCATGCACCCGGAATTCGACGCTGTCTTTTCGCCGGACGGCAAAGAACTGCTCTTCGCCTTTGACAAGGTCTCGCCGGGGCAGGGAGATATTGACGTTCATCGTCTACTGTTTTCGGACCGCAAATCGATACTGCTGGCAGGGACTGAGCAGGGGTTGTCACACGAGGAATCCCCGTGTTGGGCTCCGGATGGAAAACGCTTCGCATTCACATCCACGCGTCATGGCAATCAAGAGCTCTATGTTGCCAGCACCGCGGGGGGCGAGTGGCAGCGAATGACGGATGATGCGGCGATCGATGCCCATCCAGCATGGTCTCCGGACGGGAAGACGATCGCGTTTGCCACCAACCGCTGGGGGGATCTGGAGATCGCCCTGATCAGTCCCGATGGGTCCAATCTACGACGATTGACGGAAAGTCGCGGCATGGATGACTACCCGGCCTGGTCCCCCGATGGTCGATCGATCGCGTACATGTCCCAACGCGATGGCAATGGCGAAATCTACATTCAGCCACTGGAGGGCCCCGCGAAGAATGTCACAAACAATCCGGCCATCGACAATTTTCCGACATTCACCACCGATGGCCGACTCGGCTTCGTCTCCAACCGAGACGGTGGTTTTGATATCTACCTGATGACGCTGCCAGAATGACTGCCAGAGACGGTACGACGCTTCCAACAGCGATTACTTCGGGGCGCTGCTGCCTGCCAACAGCTTCTGGACGTATTTTCCCAGGATGTCGGTTTCGATGTTGACGGTGGCGCCGACCTGGCGGACTCCCAGAGTTGTGACTGTCAATGTGTGTGGAATCAGGGCGACGCTGAATCGGTTTTGTTCCGCATTGACCACTGTCAAACTGATTCCGTCGACGGCGACGGAACCTTTGGAGACCATCAGCCGGGCCAGGCTCTCGGGGACGCGGAACCACATCGCGACCCATTCCCCTTCCCGATCAATCACTTCAACCTGACCGACTCCGTCCACATGGCCCTGGACAAAGTGACCTCCCAGGCGGCCGTTGACAGGCAACGACAGTTCCAGATTCACGGGATCATTCACCTTCAGGGAACCAAGGTTCGTCTTCGACAGAGTTTCAGTTCCCGCTTGAAAGGCCCAGCAGTCGTGACGGATTTCGATGACGGTCAGACAGCAGCCGTTGATGGCGATGCTGTCACCCAGCTGGCAACGATCTCCTTCGATTCCCAGCATTGTTGCGGGAGGAGCGATAATCAGTCGTAATCCTGCTGCCTCAGGTTCCGTCGCGACAACTCGACCCAGACCTTCGACCAAACCTGTGAACATGGTGATCTCGTGTTCTCGACTCTTAGGGAATCAGGTGAATTCGTGACGCAGTGCGGCCAGCTCGTCTGTCAGAACGGGCATCGCCCCCGGTCGGCTGGCGACGAGTGCACCAACGCGGTTGGCAAACTCCGCGGATCGACGCAGTGGCCAGCCTGCCAGTCGTGTTTGAATCAGGGCCGCCGTGAAGGAATCGCCCGCTCCGACAGTGTCGACGACCTGAACGGGGTTACCTGGGACATCGACGATCTCATCGCCGCTCACTACCAGGCAACCCGCCGCTCCACGCGTCACGCAGACCAGTTCCAGGCGATATCGGTCCATCAGCCAGCGTGCGAAATCGGCATTGTCAGGTCGATTCGCACCAAGCATGTCGGACAGAAGCCGAACCTCATCGTCGTTCAGTTTCGCGATCCGGGCTCTGTGCAGTGATCTTTCAATCCATTCTCGTTCGAAGAAGGGAGGCCGCAGGTTGACATCGTAGATGATCAGACAGTCGTTGGAAGTTGCAGCCAGACAAGCATGGATTGCCTCACGGCTAACCGGGCAGCGCTGGGCCAATGTCCCGAAACAGACGGCGGTCGCTGATCGCATCGCCTGCAGTAATGCTGGCTGAGGCTCCAGGAAGTCCCATGCGGAATCGGGCTTGAACGTGTACCGGGTCCCCGTTGCTGCGGGTTCGACGGTGACAGTCCCTGTTCCGTGGATCGGGTCGCGCTGGACCAGATCCAGGCTCAGTCCCTGCGACTTCAGGAACTGACAGATTTCGTCTCCGAGTTCATCGCAACCGACTCGTGTGACGGTCGCGGCATTCATACCCAACTGCTGCGCGTGAAAGGCGACATTGGCAGGGGCTCCCCCCGGCAACCGTCGATCAGGAAAGCAGTCCCAAAGCAGTTCACCCAGTCCCAGGAGCGCCCCGGTCATTCCATCAACCCTGCGGCAAAAGCTTCCGGAGGCAGATCCTGGCCCGTGAGTGATTTGAACAAGCCACCGATGTAGTCAGCAAAGACTTCGGAGGGTTCGACGACTTTGCAGCCACGCATCTTGGCTTCTTCGACGAGCGGCGATTCATCGGGAAGTTCGCTCAGATCCATCACCGCCATTCCCGATCGAAACATCGACGGATTGATGGGGGACTTCTTTGTGCCGTAATCCATGTTTGGAACAGTCACGATGACAACGTCGACCAGCGTGTCATAGACCTTGGCCGCAGGGACGTAACGAAGTTCGGCCTGCTGAGCAATCTTCTGAGCTTCCACTTCGTCACCCGAAGCGACGCTGACTAGTCCGTTACGCTTCTTGACCCCATGAGCCAGCGAGATCGCCAGGCCACCTGATCCGAGAATAATCGCGTTCTTTCGATCCAGCGGGCGATCGTCCGGTGTTTTGCGTCCGATCGCCGCTTCCAGGGCTCGCAGAGCCGGTTTCCAGATTAGATTGTGAGCCTGCCAGCCGTCGGCCTGCTTGATGATGACATCGCACTGCTGGGCCGAAGTCGAAATCTCGTCTCCCTTCGCCGCGATTCCCATCAGTCGGCGTCCCATGGATGGCGTGGCAATCACGGCGGGGATTTTCAGGATATCGAGCATCTTCGGCAGTTGTTCGAGCGACTTGAAGTCGATCGGCAGGCAACGTGTGTTCATGCCGAGGTTGTCGAAGGCGGCATTCAAAATCTTCGATGTGGCGACTTCAGCGACACCGGCACCAGCGATTCCGATGAACCGCGTTTTGGAATCGACCTGCCGCCAGCGGTAGATGTTATCGAGTTCCCCCACGGTCGGTTGACCGGGAAACGCTTCCATCCCTTTTTCCAGGGCGGCATAGATCCACGGCGAACCGTATTTTCGTCCAAGCAGTGAGAAGGTCAGCCCGCTACGGCCCAGACCGAGGCCCACGACGGGGAGAGCTCGTTTCTGGCTGACGACGGCCAGTAGTGGCCAGGCAGATTCAATGGTTTCAGTAGGCCAAGTAAACTTAATGACGTCTGCTTTGCAGCGGACAGCTTCATCAAACGATTCTTCGATATTTCCGAGCGGACGCGTGGAACTGGCGAAGCTGATCACTCGCTGAGTCTTGCCGAAACGAGGAATCTTTTGAGCAGTGACCGGGTCCAGTTCGATATAGGCGGGCTCGGCCAGAATTGCCTGACGAAGCAGCGCCATCCGTTCGTCTTCCGTTCCGTCAAACTGCCCCCCCTCCTCCGGCTGCCGACACGAAACGAGGACTGGCTTCTTGGACCCGGAAATCATGTCTTTGACGTCCGGTTCCTTGTGCAGCCGGTCCAGGCACAGCTCAACCAAATCACACTGGTTAGCAGCGTTGTAGATATCGACTTTTGCCAGTTGCCGTGATTCGGGAGTCACAGAGATACAGATCATGGGGAGTCCTGAAGACGTCTCAGAGTTTTCATCAAGATTGAAGCCGATGGACGCAGCCTCGAACGAGGCAACGGCGTCTCCCCAAGATCATAAGCCAACGATGACCCGTTTCGCCATCGTCAAATGTGAGGAGACGGAGATCGCGCAATTTGAGAGGCGAAAACGCGCCTTGGTGCACTGGGGCGGTTGCGACGAATTGCTGGAGTTCCGCCTGCAGGCGATGAGGTCACCCAATCCAGCAGGCTTTGAGGGCAATTCCAGGAAATGACATTCGTCCGATCAAAACAGGCCATCGGCCATTCACCTGCGATTTGACGATCGGATCAAAGTCGTGCGGCTTTGCGCATCATGTACCAACCGATTGCACCCACCCCGATCAGGATAATGACATACTCCTGCGGGCCCATGTGGTCCCAGGCTCGAAACAGGAATTTCCTGTAATAGTGCAGGTGGTCGGTGATGATGGAAAACATGGCTGATCCAGAATTCGCGGCGGCAAACTGCCTGGTGCTG
>CAIWEX010000250.1 GCA_903911795.1 uncultured Schlesneria sp. | reverse complement strand
CATCGAACAGCTGCCGGTTCAGGTTTTTCGTTTCGATCGTGTCGCCGTCGATCAACGTGATCTCCGGCGGTGATTTCAGCAGACAGAATGAGGGGACGATGGCCGAGCCAACGCCCCCGCAACCGATGATGTAGTTCATGATTATTCCTTTGTTTTTAATGGTGGCCGCAACGCAGTTGCTGGCCGTAACGCAGTTACTTTTTGATGATGCCGGCGATTAATTTGCCGAGTTTGTTGGGTGGATTGGTTTGTTGTTCGTAACGGTCCAGCGCCAGATTGACGAGGGCATGCAACTGCTCCTGCTCCGTCGCATTGAGCAACCCCGCGAACCGATGATTGTGGAGCAGCAGCGCCGCCATGACCGGAACCGTTGGCTTACTGTATGGTGTGACATCCTCGCGAACCAGTTCGCCCCAGCATTCGAGGAACAACTCGCGGTTGATGCGGTTGTCGTGGGCGGGACAAGCCTTGAGGTTTTCAACCAAGGGCAGAAGTGATCTGGTGTTCATAGGATCACCCGGTCTTTCATGAAGGTGGTTGAGACCTTGTCGCAGAGGGTCGTCCAATCCGCCGCCTCGATGGGCAGCGTCTCGAACGTCTCGTTGGTCGGCCGGAACCGGAAGAACTTCTGCGACTGCGCCACCGTCCGCATCAGGTCGGAGTTCCACTTGGATCGGTTGAACTGTTCCAGGCTGGCGACGATGCCTTCCTGCGCCGTGATGAAGCTGTCCGCAAACTCGCCCGTGCAGATCGTGCATTCGTCATGCAGGTTGGGCAGCGGCAGCCGATAGCCGTTGTGATCTTTGTTGAAGGCGAACAACCAGTTCCCGCAGACCACGACGCAATCGTCGCTCAGTTCCGTCCGGATCACAAAGACCAGCCGCACTTCCTTGGGCGCCTGCCAGACCATCGGCATCTCCAGATCCGTCAGTGAGGCGAACATGGGAACCAGCACGCCATTGATGACCCGGAACCGGGCTTTCAGCGGGATGCGGTCGATCGGCACCGACCAGACGGTGTCCAGCAGGCCGACGCTGGCGTGAGCCATGCCCCACCCGGGGACCGGCATCACGTTGCGCTGCTGCCGCGTGACATCGGAAGTCAACGCGTCGAGCACGTCTTCTTCCGCCTGCAGATCCCGTTCGCGGATGGTCCGCTCCGTCAGCGTGCCGTTGTCGCGAATGATGATTTCAATTTTTTCCATAGAGATGAAGAAGCCCGCCCCAGTGACAGGGCGGGCTTCGATTTGAAGGTTCGTCCGTTTTACTTCCCGGCCTTGGTGTTGGCCGCCGTTTCCAGACGCACGGTCGCGCCGTCCGGGATCACCGTGCTGCGCCCCTGCTCGATGCCGTTGATGAGGGCCTTAGTGTTGTCACCATAGCCCAGCGCCCCCTTGATCGAGTCGCAATCCTGCAGGTCGCCGATGGTGAAGCCGTTTTCGACCTGTTTGGTGATGCTGTCCACGCCGTATTCCACTGTTATCTTTTTCATCTGCTTTTTCCTTTTTTTGATGGTTGTTGATGTGCTGTGAGATTTGGTCTCATCAGTGTGCGCCTTACGCACAGACGCCCAGCGGGCGTTTCGACCTGGAATGAAAAAGGCCGGACACCTGTGAAGGCATCCGGCCTGTGACTTGATCCGACTTTCAGTAACTGATTTCGCAATGCTCGAGTTCACCGGCCATGGCTTTGGCCAGTCCCTTGATCCGCCCGACTTCGTAGTCCAGCAGCAGCACCAGTCCCGGCCAGCGCCGGGACAGGGTTTGCAGCCGCTTCAAGTCGTGCGGATCCGTTTCGAATTGGCAGACGAACCGGCAGGGTGAGAACTGCAACACGTCGGCATGACGCGCCCGCAGCCGCCGCTGCCAGTCACTGACCTGGAACCGGCGGAGGTCGCGCTTGGGGCCGATCACCGTCAGCCGGTTTTCACATCGGCTACGCATGACGCCCTCCAGACCATAATTTGCATTCATTGAGGAACTCACAACCTGCGCACCCGAAGCCGGGTGCCGGCACGAAGTCCTCCCGTTCCAGTCCCTCCACGTAGTTCTCCATCAGCCGGAATAAACGCGCGCGGTGTTGTTCCACCATCGGCCCCGTTGGCGTGACGATGATCTTGGGCGTCTTGGTCTTGATCAGGTGATGCAGTTCCCGGCCCGTTTCATTTCTGCCGGTCGCTTCCCGATACAGCACTGAGTAGCAATCCAGTTGCACGCCGTTCTGATGCAGCGCCATCTCGTTGTCCGGCGTCTTGCCCGCCGTCTTGAAGTCCACGATGCGTCCACGGGCCCGCACCAGATCCAGGATGCCCCGCAAAACCGGCAGACCATGTTGCGTGAGGTCCGCCTCCACCGACACTTCCACCGCTTCCGGCAGTTCATCCGCCTTGATCGGTGTGTCGATGAAGTATTTCTCCAGCACCGACCACGCGGAACTTTTCTGTTCCGGTTCTTCACCGTCCCAGTCGATCTTCCCGCCCTGGTCCAGCCAGCCGGCCTCGAACACCTGCTTCAGCTTCGCGATCTCAAACGGCTGCCGGCGCCAGCGCGCCAGGTTCCACGTCTGCAGCACCAGATGCACCACGCTGCCGAAGTGCAACGCCGCCGTTTTCGGTTTGGTGATCTTCAGCACGTATCGGAAGTAGAACTTCAGCCGGCATTGCAGCCAGCAGTTCAACCGTGACGCCGACACCGATTGTTTCAGGTTCTCCAAGGGCGAAGGTTCAACGACGTGACCCGCGCCGTTCTCGATCACCGCGATCATCGGGCACCTGCTTTCGGACTGAACCGGCCATTGCGCGGTGTGCTCTGGCCGTTTTGTTCCAGCAGTTCGTCGATCAATCCGGAGGCTTCCAGTTTGTTGAGCTGCTTCACGCCTTTGCCGAACCGATCCATGGCCAGCTGATCGACTTTGGCTTTGTCGAGCTGGTGTTCATCTGTGATCTTGCGGATCAAGTCGCGCTGTTTGTCGGAGCAATGCCACTGGTCGCTTTCAGGCACTGCCACGGGCTGACCGTTGCCGTTAACAT
>CAIWEX010000249.1 GCA_903911795.1 uncultured Schlesneria sp. | reverse complement strand
CTGGATTCGACGGCCACATGGTCAAGTCAGCCAATCCCGCCGCCATTGAGAGGCTGCTGGAAAAGTTAGAATTGAAGATGGCGAACAAGTGAGGGCCGTCGTTGCAGTTCGATGCATATCGATTATCGACCAGGCGCGTCCATGCTAACCCACTGTTTCCTTGCGAGGTGATGTGATTCTGCATGATCGCTTGGCACAAATCGCAATCAATGCTTTCTGAATCTCCTGGAGAACCAGCATGCGATTCTTGAAACAAAGCACTCTTTCTCGCTTCGGGAAGAAGCACTGGCCGTCGACGATTCTTTGGGGTTCGCACTGGCTTTGAATTCGTACAAGTCGAGCCAGTCCCGACATTTGTCAATACTCCCAGTGAACACGATCTGCTCGTTAACGTAGATCGACCAGGAACTGGATGCCAGGGATTCTGAACCTCCATTTAAACGCAGACGCACTGAACCCGGGCCGATTCCGGTATGATGCGGAAATACATCACGGGGAAGAGACGTGTTACCCATGATGACTCCTTACAAGCTGACACGGGCTGAAGGCTCGGACTTGCTTAAAGATTCGCGTCGCGTACAGACACCTTTCACGATATGTCTCACGAGATGCGAATCACAGCATATTAGCAGCTCTCTCTCCATAGCGGCCAAATCTGCATCCCGACCAAAAGTGAGATAACGTGTGGCCGCCAGCAGGGCGCGCCATCGGACAAGACTCTGCGAGTTCGGAGCAGTGGCAGTTGAAGCGGCTCGGCGCAAATGAATCTCAGCCAGTAAGAAATTACCGGATGAACACGCCAACCGTACAAGTTCGAGTCGAGCGGCACTGGTATCATTTCCTTGAAGTTCATTCGCGCGTCGCTTTAAACCGTCCACCGCTTCATCGAATTCGATGCTCGAACTGCCACTGAGCGATTCTGTCGGAAGTGCACCTAAACCGAACTCTTCAAATACCGAACACGCAGCAGTAAAATATGTGGCATACCGTCTCGGTAGCTCACGCGACTCTGATTTACTCAGAATTCCCGCGCCGCTCGAATCTTCAGACGCTGCAGAACCACATATGGCTCCGAGGGTTGCAATTCCTGCAATTAACCAGATTCGTGCCAGCGGAGAATGCCAGACAAACATCGCTGAGCTCTCTTTTCGAGGGTGTAATGAGTGCTATTTTTGCCTCTATCCGTTTATTCGGCACGACTGGTAAACATAGATTGCTCAAGTCCGAATCGAAAGGGGCAAATGCGTTTAAATGCAAGAGTTTACGCCTCAGCGCAGACTGCGTTGACCCGAATTGCAATCGAATTCGTTCCGCGTCGCGGGGGCCTTACTTCACAAGTACAAGCACAGATTGTCATCAGGCCGTTTAAGGCATCGATTCGAGATTACGCCTGAGAGTAGCGACCATTTCTGTTGGTTGAAGTGATGCTTTGTCGTCGACAAATTCTTTCTGGCGAATGCATTGAGCCTGCACTTGTATGATTCCAGATTCGTAAATTTCACTCCCGAAAAGAAATGGAAGTGCTTCACGGCTGAACCAGCTCATTTCCGTGAAGTACTTTGCCTGAACCGCGAGAGCGGAATGAGAGAGGGGGGGCATCACTGTCCCCACATGAGTGTAGGCAAGATGTCTATCCTGTCCCGCAGTCGTTCGATAATGACGTAGCTGGATGCCGCCTTGTTCTGACGCGAGACTCAGTAGGCGATCTCCGCGGAGACGGTAACACAGATCCAGATGATGTGGCTGCTGAAACAGCCCATCGAGCCGAATAATCCACTGTTCATTCGGTAGATCGACGATCAGCCCCTCGCTCCACATCCCTTTTCGTGGCTCCTCATGAAATGTGCGCACACCACGCGCAGAAGATGTCAGGCCGCATTCCCGGGCTGTGGAATCGATCAGCGTTCGAGCGTGCGATCGTTCGACCTCGCTCCGCCTGATAGCTGCTGCCCGATTTCCGTCGAGCCGAATCCGATAAAGTGCGAACATCCCACACAGCACGTGAATCACCACACACAGAAGTGCGATTCGGTATCTCAGATCCAGTTGTAGCGCGCAGCACCCCTTGCGACGTTCGGAATTGACAGCGACGTTTGAAGAAGCAGGTTTTAACCATGTGTCGAACGCCAGCAGCGCACAGGTTCCGCCTAGATAGACGAGAGCGCCAGTCAAGTCGTGGACCGAGGCGTTTTCCGCCGAGCCACGCCACACCTGATCTAAAATGATCAGAGATAATACGCGCATCTGATTAGCAAAAACCGCAGTCATGACGGCAAAGATCAGGAGCAAGACACCCTGAAAGAGAGGGCGACGACGAATTCCGATAATTGCAATGACCAGCAGTAGTGAAGCGCCGAGGCAGGTGGTACCTGCGCATGTCGGAACTACGGGATAGTATCTGTCACCTACCATGATCCCCAAATCGCACGCCGTACAGTCCATTCCCAGGAATCCCAACGCAACGGGGAGTGCGACAGAGGGGATTGTCTGCAACACTTTGAGGCACTCAAACGAGATTCCTTCGGGAAAGGCAAACGCACCAGCCAGCCCACACCAGACAAGTCCTCCCGGCGTTCTGATCCATCGGTGAAAACTCGTCCCTGCAAGGCGAGGAAGAAGCAGACACATCAGGATTGTGTAGAACGCCTGTGTCAGAACGAGCGTACCGCAGACGACACAGGCAAGGTCAGTCAATCTCAGCCGGCATTCCGGGGGATTTGCGGGCTTGTCACAGCTCTCCCTGACTAACCATGCTATCGCAAACAGGGCCGTGATTGCACCGTACGAATTGACAGCATCAGTCAACGCGCACAGAACGCAGTTAATGCCCAAAGGCAGGAATAAGGCATAAAGCGGAAAGGAAACAGGATTCAAACCAGTGCGCATCATAACGACAATCTTTTGTGGATGAGCCAGGCATGGGTTGATCGGTCCTTCGCATGTGCCTGCGTTGGCGTCCGTCAAGAACGGTGAGTTTGGTAAAGCGGCTCGGTTATGTTCCGGCGCCGTCGCCACTTTGAAGCGACGGCTGCGAAACCACCTAACAAAAGCATGCTGATTGTTGACGGTTCCGGGACCGCCGTACTACCACCACCGCCACCACCGCCACCACCACCGCCACCGCCAGAAGAGTAAGTAACAGTGGCACTTGCGACTGATGAGTTTGTACCTAATGAATTCGACACGGCGCCAGCCGGAACCGTCAGGGTGACCCGGCCATCTCCAGACGGGACAACGGTCACCGTATATGTGCCGTCACCGTTGTTCGTCGTCGTCCCAATTGTACCGCCGGTCACAACGAGTTGGGTTGGATCCAACGTCCCGCCATTCGTTGTTGTGATCGTGTAAGTAATCGGTGACGAGGATGTCGTACTGCTTGAACTGGTCACGGTCACGCCGGGCGGTTCCGTCGGTCCAGAATACGTCACCGTTGCCGAGGACGGGGCCGAGTTCGTACCAAGTGTATTCGACACGGATCCGGCCGGCGCCGTTAACGTGACGGGACCGTCTCCCGCAGGAAGTACTGTCACCGTGTACGTGCCATCACCATTATTCGTAACAGTTTGAATCGTCCCAGTTCCCCCCGTCGAGAGTTGGGTTGTGTCCAATGTCCCACCGTTCGTCGTCGTGACGGTGTATGTAATCGGAGAGCTGGATGTGGTGCTGCTTGAACTGGTCACGGTCACGCCGGGCGGTGCCGTTGGTCCAGTATAGGTCACGCTCGCCGAAGATAGCGATGTGTTGCTGCCTGCGGAATTCGTCACAGATCCGACGGGTGCTGTTAAGGTTACGGTTCCGCTTGTGGGTATAACGGTCACAGTATATGTGCTGTTGCCATTATCTGTCACCGTTTGAATCGTTCCGGTGCCACTGGTGGTCAGTTGGGTCGTGTCCAATACCCCGCCATTCGTCGTCGTTACCGTGTACGTAATTGGAGACGTTGAAGTCGTCGTCACTGCCGATGTCACCGTTACTGCAGGGGGCGATACAGAAGTTGAGGCTCCGGTTGTCGCGTTATAGACGGATACCGAATTTGTCGTCAGGTTCGTGATTTGCGTATCTCCACCTTTTAGGAAGTACTGATAAGTACCATTCGTCCCCCCCTGTTGTTGATGAAATAACAAGTGTATAACTACCGGCAGGAATCGTGTTTGGCGGAAAAGTAACCGTAAGCGGCGCGTAACTGCCAGTGACGGAAGAAGCTGGAACGGACTGCGAGACCACAGTTGTCCCACCGGAATCTTTGATCGAAAAGACAACGGGTGCAGTGACGTTTCCACCAACTTTCATCACAAACGACCCGTTTACGATTGTTGATGACGCACCGATCGAAAAGGCAAATGTGCGTGTGTGACTGGCATCCACTTCATTAACGCCGCCACTTTGCGTTGTTGAAATAGATAATTGATCCGCCGAATAGGCCGTCTGTACCAAGACTGTCAGAAGAATGGCTGGGACTATCGATCGAACAAGTTCAGACATCCGAAACTCACGTTATTCGAGGGGTTACCGTTCAAACCTGGAGACAACGTGCTGTCAGGCAGGATTCGTTCCAGGCAACGCAACAAGTAGCCATCCTTGGCGATGACTGGGGCAAACTGATTTCAGAATAAGGCTTTTACCGGTTGTATTGGCTTGTGCAGACAATGAATGCACGCTTGAAGGCGTCGCATCCAAATTGCAGTTGGTGGATACAAACCGAGAGCGTCTTAAATTCGCGACATTCGAATTGACAGTGTCTTGTTTCCAGGACTCTGCCGTCGAGTTGGAATCTGGATCACAATCAGTGCCTTGGATTTGGTAAACCGATTTCGGCGATAAACGAGAATCTGCCAACGCTGAAACGTCAGGCGAAGGTTGCCCAACGGCTTCGTTCGCTTAGTGCGAATCCAAAAATCGGCGGCCTGACAATGCAGAACAAGCCCTGCGTATGGCTGCAACGATCTGCGCAGAGTCGCATCGCCTCGCTTTTTTTTTCCGGACGCCAACCGCTACCTTTTAGTCGTTTGATTGTATCCATTGATGAGAAGCGACCGTCCCCCTCCGCTGCATTTTTGTGTGCGACTTGTCTTGCGACTTGAATGATGGAAAAACATTAAAATGAATCGCACAGAGATCGAGACGTTGTTCGTCGTTGAAAATGCAGCCTCGGGAATCGCTACCGTTCGTTTCCATCCAGATTGTTTCCAGCTAGATGCGGAAATCATCAACACG
>CAIWEX010000248.1 GCA_903911795.1 uncultured Schlesneria sp. | reverse complement strand
GTTCAAGGGTGAGCGAGGAAGTGTTTCGGGGAAAATCACCTACAAGGGTGCACCTGTCCCAGCCGGATCTTCCGTTGTCTTTCAGGCTGCTGCTGGTTATACGGCTGGTGGCAAGACGAACGAGAAGGGTGAGTACACACTGAGCTACGAGGGCAAGTCGACGATGCCTGGCGTTGCCTATACGGTCCAGGTCAGCGCTCCTGCAGCGGCGCCTGCCAAGATTGATCCCGCGAATATGGGTCAGTCTGCTGCTCCTGCTGCTGCACCGATTCCGGTGAAATACAGTTCAGGTGCTTCCAGCGGCTTGGAATTCACTGTGAAAGGTGGCGCCAACAAGGCGGACTTCGAATTGAAGGACTGAGTTTGTTCGCAATTCAATCATGCTCAAGACCTGGATCTCACATGGTGGGATCGCAGGTCTTGTTCGTTTATGGCATCCTGTTGTTGGGAGCATAACGGACCTGTAGCGGCAAAATGCCAAGGACATTCCCATGGGGCGCAGACCAGAATTTCGAAGTGTTGGTTCGCACACCCAGGCGTACTGGACGCAGCAGACGCTTTTGATTTTCTCGGCTTTGCAGGCACACGTTTTCGGCGCGGGTCTCCCGACCCCGCCGAAACCCCCGACCGAAGGTCTCCTTTTCTCTCTCATCCTATTACGATGCTCGACCGCCCTGGCGATCTGCATGCTGGCTTCGTGTAATACGGCCACTACGCCTTCTTCTCCCACCAGCCAGGGTTTGTCGCCAAAGGTGTCAGGCGAGTCACCATTAGGGAACACGACTGCTACATCTCAGGACCCTCCACCGGTCGTGACGGTGACCCCGCGGGCTCCGAGTCCTGACGATTGGTTTGAAGACGTGACGGACCGGTCGGGGATCAAGTTTACCTACCGCAATGGCCGCGAAAGTGAAAAATACACGTTGCTCGAATCCGTCGGAGGTGGTGCCGCTCTACTCGACTTTGATCGTGACGGAGATCTGGACATCTTTGTCACAGGAGGTGGAACGATCGGGGGGACGCCCGTTACAACCGCAGGCTTGCCATCCGTTTTCTACCGCAATGATGGGGGTTGGAAATTCGTTGATGTGACCACTGAAGTGGGATTAGCAAAAGGGATGGATTACTCGATCGGCTGCAGTTGCGTTGACTTCAATCGTGATGGATATCCGGATCTGATGGTCACGGGCTATCCGCATTGCCGCCTCTATCGGAATACCGGGCGAGGTGGGTTTGAGGAAGTCAGTGAACAGGTTGGACTTGGTTTCGAGGGACTTCATACCGCTTCTGCATGGCCGGATGTGAATGAAGATGGCTGGCCCGATTTGTTTGTCGCCGGTTACGTGACCTTCGATTTGAAAGAGGGGCGCAAGTGTGGCGACGATCTGCGCAAGATCAAGGATATCTGTGGCATCTGGCAGTATCCCTCCGCTCCGGATCGATTGTTTCTGAATCGGCAGGGAAAGTCATTTGAGGAGGTTTCGCAGCAGGCCGGGATTCGAACCGATGGCAAGGGACTGGGAGTCGTCGCTGCAGATCTCAATGAAGATGGCCATGTCGATATTTACGTCGCGAACGACTTCACGACCAACCATCTTTATCTCGGAAACGGGGACGCGACCTTCCGTGAAATTGGTCTGATTTCCGGTGTGGCCAGCGACGAATTCGGTGTCCCCCAGGGAAGTATGGGAGTCGACATTGGCGACTATGATGGGGATGGTCGTGGTGATCTGTTCGTCACCAACTACCAGTTGGAAGACAACATCTTGTATCGCAATCAGGGGGACGAAAGCTTCCAGGTCACGACAGGTGCCGTCGGACTGCGAGACATTTGTCGTCCGTATGTGGGATTTGGAACAGGGTGGGGCGATTTCGACAGCGACGGCTGGCTTGACCTGTTCGTGCTGAACGGACATGTGATGTATCACACCGGACACAGTCCCTATGAACAACCTGCGTTTCTATTTCGAAACGATTCCGGAAAGCGATTCGAAAATGTGACGGCCCGTGGGGGACCGTACTTCAGTGTCCCGCAAGTTACTCGTGGTGCCGCCGAGGGGGATCTCGACGGCGACGGTGCTGATGACATGGTGATTGTTCATCAGAATGCGCCGGTGACTTTGCTGCGAAACCGGTTAGTCCCCAAGCACTGGATCCGCCTGGAACTTCAGGGAACAAAGTCCGAGCCCTATGCCTGTGGAGCCACGGTGACGATGGAATACCAGGGCCGCAAACTGGTGCGACATTTGAAGAGCGGTGCCGGTTATCTTTCGCAGTTCGATCGTCGGATTCTGTTACCCCTGAAAAACGACGAACCAGTCACGTGTGACATCAGGTGGCTGAGTGGAAAGCATGAGCAGTTCAGAAATCTGGTGCCGCGGAAAACGAATCTCCTGGTTGAAGGTGAGGGAGGGCCGTGACAAATACTCCTGATGGTTTCAGCACGGAACCGATTCGTCCTCCGCGATCTGCTGCCAGAGTCTGGATGCTGATTGCGATGATTCTGACGCTGGTTGGGATCGTTGTCATTCTCGCGATTCAACTGCGTCCGTCACCCGAGAATCAACTGGCACAGGCGCTGATTCTTGAGACGTCTGACCCTCATCAGTCGCTACATCTGCTCGACGCGTGTATTAACGCTTCCGGTGGGAACGCCCCCATTGCCCAAGTTGTGCGATGTCGAGTCCTGTTGCTTCTGCGACGATCCGAAGAGGCGTTCGCCAGTTTCCAGCGTATTGCCCGTCCGACTGAAGCGGGATCCGACAATTTGCTGCGACTGGCTCACGCCGCTCATGTCGCGGGAAATCTTCCTTTCGCCCAGCGTGTCTTCGAAATGGCAGGGCCGGCTGCGTTGTCAAACCCCGTGGTGCTGCGGGAATGGATTGATGTTGTGTACCAGCAAGAGGATCGCACAGAGACGATTCGCTTGTGTCGGGAATATGCGAAGCTTGTTCCCGAAGAATCTTTTCCATGGCTCGTTTCGGCATCGATTCACCATGAGAACAACAGTGGGTCGTTGGCGATTGACGATTACCGCGAAACTCTCCGTCGCAAATTGCCGGATGCTGAAGCTGCCCGAGTTCGGTTTCAGCTGGTCTCACTGCTGATGGAACGCGGCGATATTCCTGAAGCACGTCAGCACTGCGATCTGCTGCTGAAAGCGAGTGTCGATGCCAATTCAAACGAGCTTGTCGCGATCATCAATGCGGAATTGTTGTTTCGGGAAGGCAACTTCGAAAAGTCGACTGAGGTTGTCGAGACGCTGTTGAAAAAGAATCCCAATTCACTGGTGGCATTGATGATTCGCGGTTTCCTCAAATTCGAATCGGGGAAATTTCCCGAGGCGATTGAGGATCTGCGGGGCGTTGTTCAGAAGGACCCGTACAATCAGCGAGCCCACTACAAACTTGGGCAGGC
>CAIWEX010000247.1 GCA_903911795.1 uncultured Schlesneria sp. | reverse complement strand
GATGGGTGAAAACAGCTATGCCGTGACGAATCGCCTGCGAAACAAGTTTCACGAAGTTCAGCAGACACTTCCTGACGGCGTTCACATGGATGTCGTCTACGATCGCACGTCTCTCGTGAATCGCGTCATCGAAACAGTGAAAAACAACCTGTGCGAAGGGGCCTACCTGGTCATCGTGCTGTTGTTCCTGATGCTGGGCTCCTTGCGAGCCGGGTTGATCGCCGCTGCAGCAATCCCCTTGTCGATGATGGTCGGCTTTATGGGGATGTGGTACATGGGGATTGCGGCTTCACTGCTGAGTCTCGGAGCGATCGACTTTGGCATCGTGGTCGATAGTTCGGTCGTGGTCATCGAAAACATCATTCGCAGACTCGCTCATCACGGCAAATGCTCGGGGGCCGAGCGGCTGGAAATTGTGCGGCAGGCAGCCTCTGAGGTTCGGATCCCGACAGTGATGGGTCAACTCATCATCATGATCGTCTATCTGCCGATCCTGTCGCTGGAAGGTGTTGAAGGAAAGATGTTCCGCCCGATGGCACTGACGGTGATCTTTATTCTGATCGGTTCGCTGGTGCTTTCATTAACCCTGACTCCGGTCCTGGCCAGTCTGGTTCTGCCGCGTGAAGTTGAGGAAAAGGATGTTCTGCCGGTTCGGATCGCCCAGTGGATTTATCGACATGTCTTGACGGGTGTGATGGCGTGCCGATGGCTCGTCATCCCCGCTGCCATCGGGATTTTCTGCTATTCGCTGAAAGTGGGACTGGGGCTCGGGTCAGAATTCGTTCCGCGACTTTCGGAAGGGGATCTGGTCGTCGGCGTCATGCGTGCTCCTGGAACGAGTCTGGAGGTCTCGGCCGAAATGAATACCCGGCTCGAGCAGTTGATGCTGGACAAATTCCCCAATGAAGTCGAGCGAGTCTGGAGTCGTGTCGGATCACCTGAAGTGGCGACGGATGCTGGCAATGTCGAAGTCACGGACATGTTCGTGGCACTCAAACCACGCTCCTCATGGAAAGAAGCAAAAACGCAATCGGCCCTCGTCGACAAAATGGTTCGCGAAGTGAACGAAATGAAGGGGCAGATCACATGGTTTACTCAGCCGATCGAACTGCGTATCAACGAAATGGTCTCAGGAGTACGCGCCGACGTCGCTTTGAAATTGTTCGGCGATAATTTTGACACGTTGATCCCCAAGGCTCAGGAACTTCAATCTGTGCTTGCAGGAATTCCCGGCTGCAATGACTTGAGCGTCGAGCAAGTGACGGGACAGCCTATCCTGAGGATTTCATTGCGTCAGGACGAAATCGCTCGCTACGGAATCTCGGCAAAAGCGGTGCTGGATGTTGTCGAATCGATCGGCAGCAAGGTTGTCGGAGAAGTGATCGAAGGGCAGCTTCGATTCCCACTGGTCGCCAGGCTTCCGGATTCCATGCGAGAAGACCCCGAAGCCATTGGACGCATCCTGCTGTCGGCACCCGGCGGCGAGCGACTGCCATTGTCGCGCGTCGCAGACATTCGCCGCTTGAATGGCCCGAAGATGATTACGCGAGAATGGGGCAAGCGGCGAATCACAGTGCAATGTAACGTTCGCGGCCGCGATGTCGGCAGCTTCGTGACTGAAGCACAGGAGAAAATTGCCGGACGCGTGGAACTACCGAAGGACCAGTTCCGGATTGAGTGGGGTGGTCAGTTTGAAAATATGCAGCGAGCTCAGCAGCGGCTGATGATCGTGGTCCCACTGGCACTCAGCCTGATCGTTGGATTGCTCTATCTGACATACCGCAGCATTTCCGACACGTTGATCGTCTTCGCCAGCGTTCCGTTTGCCTGTGTCGGCGGGATTCTGGCTGTCTCGATGCGCGAGATGCCGCTGTCAATCTCCGCAGCGGTCGGTTTCATTACGCTTTCCGGGGTGTCGGTCCTCAGCAGCATGATCCTTGTCTCGGCCTGGCGAGAAGCGGTGAAATCTGCCAACCCCGACGGTTCTGATCGTCCGTCGGTTCGTGACGTATCGGTCAGTTGCCTGCGTACGATTCTGATGACGGCCCTGGTTGCCAGCGTCGGGTTCATTCCCATGGCCACGAGTGAGGGATCAGGTGCCGAAGTGCAACGACCGCTCGCCACGGTTGTCATTGGTGGGGTCATCAGCAGTATGGCCTTCACACTGTTCGTGCTGCCCGTGCTGCTCGGCTTTCTGGGCAACCGCCGAACAGCAAAACCTCAGCCGCAAGCTGCACAGGCCGCTGTGTAGCAGAGTGATTCGCAAGTGTTTTCCGGGGAATGCTTTGCGGCTGGTGAGGCAGCCGAGTCGTCGGGGTCTGGAGGACCTCGCCGACTCCGTAGCAGGAAGACCGTGGCTGAAATCCTCGCGCCGACTACTTCGACCGAAAACTCCACTTCTGCCAGATTCAGAAAACCGTACAATCCCCCCTGCGATCATGAAGATTGCACGTCGGCTGGAATTCTCCGAAGTTTCAGCTCCGAAACGTGAGTACGAAACAGGAGGCGATCATGCAGGGATGCGAATCGCGGCGATGGCCGCTGGGGTTGTGGATCGCGCTTTGCTTGATCATTGCCTCAATACCAGTCGATGCTGCCGATCCTGTTCATCGTCAAACCGATTCACCCCCCACGTGGCGCGATGATGCATCGCTGCATGACGTCCAGTTTGTCGGGTCACGATCAGGATTCGCCGTCGGTTCTCAAGGTGCGATTTGGAAGTCCGCTGACGGTGGCCGCACCTGGTCCCCCATTCCCAGCGGCGTTTCGATCACATTTCGAAGTGCCTGCTTTTTGACCGACAACTGTGGTTGGGTGGGGGGGAGTGAGATTTCGCCCTACACCGGACTCGATACGGGGGTTCTCCTGTTCACGGAAGACGGTGGCAAGACCTGGCAACGGCTGGGGAAAGGATTGCCCCCGATCACGTATGTGAAATTCTTCGGCCTGGACGAAGGTGTGATCGTCGGTCGGCCTTCGGCGGACGTTCCCGCGGGGATTTTGAAGACGACCGATGGTGGCAAGTCGTGGCAACCGGTTAATGGCGACGCAGTCGCCCCCTGGCGCGCCGCCTGCTTTGTTGATTTTGAATTGGGTGTTGCCGCAGGCACTGAAGGTCGACTATCGCTTGTCGGTGGCGAACAACTGCTCGCATCCAAGCTTCCACCGCAGGGATTGCGGACAATTCGCTCCGTCACGATTTCAGGTGACGAAACAGGGTGGCTGGCAGGCGACGGAGGTCTATTGTTGCGAACGGGCAGCGGCGGAGTTGTGTGGGAATCACCTGCAGGCTCACTTCCTGAAGAATTACGGATCGGAATAGATTTTCGCTGCGTTGACGCGCGCGGAGACAACGTCTGGCTGGTAGGGTCGCCAGGAAGCGTTGTCTGGCACAGTCAGAACGGGGGGCGAAACTGGCAACGATCGTTGACGGGGCAACCTGCCCCACTCAATGCGCTTCGCTTCATTTCAAACCAGGTCGGTATCGCGGTTGGTGAACTTGGTGTGATCCTGCGAACCGAGGATGGTGGCAAGTCTTGGGTCCCAGTCCGCGGAACGAATCGGCGCGCTGCGGTCTTGTCTCTGCAATCCCGGCCATCCCAGGTGACGCCCGCCTGGATCGCAAAGCTGTCGGGGGAACAGGGGTATCGCAGTGCGGTCTGGGTCGCCAGTCGCCAGGATCTGGGACCGATGGCTTCGGCCGCCGATTCAGAATCGACAGTGAACGCTGCGGTGGAACAATCGGGAGGCCATTCAGGCGATGTGTTCTGGCAATTGCCGATCCTGATTCCCGGCCTGGAGTACACCTCTGACAGACTGATCGCAGAGTGGCAAAAGAAGACCGAAGGAAAACTGGCCGCATCGATGCTGTCGGTGATGGTACGGCAAGTGCGAACATGGCGCCCCAACGTTGTCATTCTGAATCAGCCCGCAAAAGATGACGCTGCCAGTCAGATACTTTTCGACGCGGCCCTGAAGGCGATCGAACAGGCAGGAGATGCCACACGGTACGCCGAGCAACGTGAATTCACAGGGCTTGCTTCCTGGAAGGTCGATCGAATCTACGTCCAACTGGCGAATGGCTCGCAAGGGGATACGGCAGTTGACCTGGATGAATACCTGCCGCGGCGAAAGATGTCGGTCCGCATGGCTGCAACGACGGGTGATTCTCTTGTCCGTTTGGGACTGCGCTCGCCGGAAGTGTCGCCGCAACGACAATTCAGTTACCGACTGATCGGAGTCGACGGACAGCCGCAATCGGGCAATGCCGTTGGCCGGGATTTCTTTGCTGGAATTTCGATTCCGCCCGGATCAGATGCTCGGCGCGAATTGGGGCCGATCGATGAAACGGATCTGGAGCGACAGCAGAAGCTGGCGCAACGGCATCGCAATTTCCAGGCGATCGCCGTCAAGTCGTTCGACGATCCGCGAATGGCCGGACAGATGATTGGACAACTGGGGAACGTGGTTCGTGAAATGGATTCGCGCCAGGGAGCAGAACTGCTGCGAGGTTTGGCGGAAGAATATCGACAGCGATCGATGTACGACCTCGTCGAAGCGACCAATGTCGAATTGATTCGACGGTATCCCCAGGAACCGGCGGCTGTCGATGCGATGCGGTGGCTGATCCAGTTCTGGATCAGCAGCGAGACCGCATGGCAGCGAATGCAGCGAATGACGAATGACAGCACGACGATTACTGGCAACATTCAGGGAAACGCACGAGTCATCCAGCAGGCGGCGGACACGTTGACTCGAGGAATCGGTGGCGTTCAAACGGCAGACTATTCGGACAATCAACCTGCCATCCAGCAGAACGTCCGACCGGGACGACTGGATCGCCTGACACTTCCGAACGGCGATCCCGCGAACAAACGCATCAATGGTGCCCGGCCAGCGACTCAACGTGAAGAGTGGCGAACCGGTGAAATGCGAGAATGGCATCGGCAGGCGGGTGAACTCGCGTCACAACTGGAAGCTCAGGTTCCCGGTCTGTTTCGTAGTCCAGAGATCCAGTTTCCACTCGCTGCCTTACAGCGGTCGAGTGGCTCGATGGCCAAATCAGATGCCATTTTCCGCGGGTACCTGAGTCGCTCCACCGATGCAGGAACGAAGTTACTCGCCGAACGAGAAGTCTGGTTGATGTTTGCCACAGCGCAGCCGCCGCAGTCCCTGGCCTTGTGTCGGCGGACGAACGAAAAGCCGCAACTGGATGCTGTTCTGGCAGATTCCTGCTGGCAGGACGCACGGGAGCTTCGACTGACCTCAGAACCCGTAGATGCGGAACGCCGCGGTGAACCCGAGCCAACCGCAGCCATGATGATGTTTACCTATGACACCGAGTTTCTGTACGTCGGATTGAGCGTTCCACGTCGTGATGGCGCACCACTCGATCAACCCGTTCGGACAGGACGTTCTCACGACGCGGACCTCAGTCGGCATGACCGAGTCACAATCTGCCTGGATGTCGATCGCGATTATGCGACATGGTACGAATTCCAGATCGACCAGCGTGGTTGCACCTTCGAATGCTGTTGGGAAGATCGCCGCTGGAATCCAACGTGGTATGTCGCGACCGATGCCGATGCAACACATTGGCGGATCGAAGCGGCGATTCCCTGGAGTGAACTTGTTGCCAGCCCGCCTCAGCGAGGAACCGCCTGGGGTGCGGCAATCACTCGAACAACTCCAACCGTCGGTGTACAGTCATGGGTACATCCTGCGGCCATTCCCCCAAAGCCGGCATCCTTCGGACTGTTGAAATTCGATTGATGTCGAAACCGAGACCCTGCCATGTCCGACTTCGCTGTTGTTAACGCGACGCTGATTCTGCCCGACCAACTGTTGTCTAACTCGGGAATTCATGTTCGGTCGGGGAGGATCGTTGCAGTCGGGCGGATGGAAAATCTACCCGACTGGACGTCAACGACGATTGACGTTCAAGGACGGTATCTGTCACCTGGGTTCGTCGACATGCATGTGCATGGAGGTGACGGGGCGGACTTTATGGACGGCGACGAAGCCTCATTCAAAAAAGTCATGGCCGCGCACCGGCGGCATGGCACGACAGGAATTGTGCCAACCAGTACGGTTGCCACGCATGAACAGACACTGCGGTATCTGGAACTTTGCGCACATTTTCGTAGCACCGGAGATGTCCTTGGGGCTCACCTCTACGGCCCATTCTTTAACGAAGACAAGGTTGGCTGCCACCCAAAAGCCCCCGCTCGCTCTCCGGTTGAAGACGAATATCAACAGTATCTGAAATT
>CAIWEX010000246.1 GCA_903911795.1 uncultured Schlesneria sp. | reverse complement strand
GGGACAGGCGATCACTTCGCGGGTGCGCACTGGATGTTGACCGGTCGCGCGGGTTCAACAAGTGTCAATCTGCCGCAGAAGTTTCCCTCGGTCGGTTCCTATGTCGCACGAGTCCGTGGATCGAACGCACCAGGAATGCCTGCCTATGTCGGACTGCCCGCCGCGCAGAGCGTGTATCTTTTTCCGGGATATCAAGGGGCCGCGTATCT
Source organism: uncultured Schlesneria sp. (assembly GCA_903911795.1). Lineage (GTDB taxonomy): Bacteria > Planctomycetota > Planctomycetia > Planctomycetales > Planctomycetaceae > Schlesneria. Next base: position 5,192 of record CAIWEX010000246.1, on the reverse strand, counting down.
CGGTAATGCTTACAATCCCTTCGATGTCGACAGTGAAACCAAGTATCTGCACTATTCAACGAACGTCGCAATTGGCCGACCGAAGTGCCTGGAAAGCCTGCAGTCCATCGAAGCCGGGCGGGCTCAGGATCGCCGATCATTGCTGCAGGGGCTGGATCAGATCGAACGGGCAGCAGATCAACGCGGTGTGATGGACACGATCGACAGTCACCAGCAGGCCGCTCTGTCGATGGTGCTCGGTGGCAAAGCCCGCTCGGCCTTCAATCTTGAACTGGAAGATCCTCGGCTGTCGGATAAATATGGTCGCAATCCCTGGGGACGGTACACGCTGATGGCGCGCCGTCTGGTCGAAGCGGGAGTTTCTTTCGTCACCGTGGATATGCCGCACTGGGATGACCATTCGAACATCAAGGTCGGCCATGGTGGAAAGTTTGAAGTCGTCGATCGTGCTGTCGGGGCACTGATGGACGATCTGGTCGATCGAGATCTGCTGGATCGAACGCTTGTGATTGTCATGGGCGAGTTCGGTCGTACCCCCAAGATCAACACGGGGCAGCCTGGCATTCCAATTCCTGGTCGCGATCATTGGGGCGATGCGATTTCGGTGATGATGGCGGGCGGGGGAATCCGCGGCGGGACCGTAGTCGGTCAGACGAATGCACGAGCCGAATTCCCGATTGAGCGTCCTTTGATGCCTCACGATTTGCTGGCGACTGTCTACGAGGTGATGGGGATCGATCCGACGCTATCATTCCCGGATCACTCTGGTCGCCCAGTTCCGATCCTGACCGAAGGTCGGCCGATCCGCGAGATCCTGTAGTCTGGCTTTCCCGAATCCGAGTGCCGTATTTCCGAATTTTTCCAGCGAATCGGGCGGAATAATCGTACGGATCGCTACACCTAATTCGTTTGCTAACTTGGACGGCCTGAACTATCATCCGTTCGGGTTTGACAGTCCGGAAACGGGTGCCACGGTCTTTTGGGACGTCTTGATGACTTCGCGGTCGGTGAGAGTAAGTGCGGTCCTTCTGATGCTGGTTCAACTGGCAGTCTGGGGGTTCTACGCGCCGGCTCACCGCCTGATTCATCACTCCCACCTGGTGACGCAGAAATCGGCCGGCGAAGAAAAATGCCATGCACATTGCTGTCATCACCACTCGCCAGTTTCTGCAACGACACCAGAATCTCCTGCACATCCGACGGATAGAGGCTGTCCTGAGGATGAACAGAACTGCGATCTCTGTCTCCTCGCAATTCAATCGGCTTGCGAATCGGAGGCCCCTCAATTAGCAGTGACCCTCGAACGTGTGGAACCACTGGTCATCCACGTCGAACCACTGTCTCTGCATCTGTCCGTCCGGCCATTTGATTCTCGCGGCCCCCCTTTGGCTTGAGTGTCTCGTGTTCTGTGGAAGATGTGTCCCGCGATCATCGCTGAACTCATCCTGCGGAATGCCCACTCTGGTGAAGTGTAGGAACGCATGACGAATCCCCTGTCCAATGTGATTTCGGGGCGTCGTACCACTCCACATTTCCTGTGACTTCTTTGCACAAGCCCAATCCTGTCCTACTGGACATTGGATCAAAATTCTGAGGGGAATCTTGTCATGATTTCTTTGTCATCTCGTCGTCGCCATGGTTTTACTTTGATCGAATTGCTGGTGGTGATTGCCATTATTGCGGTGTTGATCGCGTTGCTGCTGCCGGCTGTTCAGCAGGCACGTGAAGCGGCCAGACGATCACAGTGCATCAATAACCTGAAGCAGTTGGGACTGGCCCTGCACACTTATCACGACAGCTTGAACGCGTTTCCGCCGGGTTGGCTGGGAGTTCAGGGCGGGGTCTCCAACATGGACGGTCCGTCCGGGTTTGCCTGGGGAAGTCATCTGCTGCCGTACATGGATCAGGCCAATCTATACAATCGCACGAACTTCAATCTCTCCTGTACAGATCCCAGCAATGCGACCGTGCGCCAAACCGTCCTGCCGATGTTTCGCTGCCCGTCGGATGCGTCTCCAGAGACATGGAAACTGGCACAGGCTGGCAACCCATCGAGTATCCTGGCGACGCTGCCAACAGCAAATTACGTGGGAAGTTTCGGCACCCTCGGTTTCGAGGACATCTGTGTGAACCCACCGTTTCCTGCCGCCCAGTGTGTCAGCAATGGAATGTTCTTTCACAACAGTTGCATGCGGATGCGTGATGTTTCCGACGGCACCAGCAACACCGTATTTCTCGGCGAACATCGAACAAACTCGACTCTGGATTGGCATAGTACCTGGGTTGGTGTTGTGGCAGGTGGGACGGAGGCCATCGCGCGCGTTCTGGCCGTTTCGGACCATACCCCGAACCACCCGGCACTCCATATTGATGATTTCAGCAGCCCTCACACCGGGGGAGTCCATTTGCTGTTTGGAGACGGGAGAGTCCGATTCATCACACAGAATATCGACACGAATCTGTTCCGGGCGATGTCGACCCGAGCAGGTGGAGAAGTCATGGGGGATTTTTAGTGCTGCTGCGTCGCGGTTCAGAACTCTAAAGGGTTTCTGGCGGAAGTGCCGAAAATCGATACTCACATGAGCTTTGGAAGCAACGACCATCAACCGGAACGCGCTAGCGTCCGGTTCGGTGAGTTGTGTCCGGTTGTGACGATCCGAACCGGACGCTAGCGCGTTCCGGCTGATGTGTTCTGAGTTATAGGGGCTGGTTACGTATGGAATGACCAGGAATTTCAATCGGGGGGGTAAGCGATCCCAATTCCGGTTCAACCCATGCCACCAGCCAGAGAATTCAGGCGTTACAAGGGGCGGAAATTGACCTTCAAGCAAATAATTCACAGAGATTTCATGGCGTAACCAGCGTTCTTTCCGGGACGTTCGCTACCGACTTGACGCCGGTCATGATAGGATATCTCGGTCGAGCAACCGCCGGGCCGGCCGTTTTCCGTCGTCGAATCCGGACGCACGACGCGGAACAAATGCCGTGTGGAAGCAGCTAGCGAATCAATGGGCACTCATCACAGGAGCCTCCTCGGGACTCGGTGAGGAGTTCGCGCGTCAACTCGCCTCCCGCGGAATGCATCTCGTTCTCGTCGCCCGCCGACGCGATTTAATGGAAAACCTGGCTGCCGAACTGCATCTTCAGCATGGCACACGCTGCCACGTCATCCAGTCAGACCTCTCCGATCCGGCGGAACCAAAGCGGGTTCTCGACGAAATCGAACGGCTGGGGATTACGATCGAACTTCTGGTCAACAATGCAGGATTCGGAGTCGTCGGTGAGGTCGAAGATGTCGATCTCGCTCGAATGCTCACGATGATCCAGTTGAATGTCTCAGCCCTGACTGAACTGACCTATCGCGTCCTGCCAGCGATGATTCAGCGTCGGCGTGGCGCGATTATCAATCTTTCGTCTCTGTCGGCATTCCAGCCCGTGGCCTACATGGGGGTCTACGCTGCCAGCAAAGCGTTCGTGCTGCACTTCAGCGAAGCGTTGCACTGCGAGTTGAAAGACCGAGGCATCACAGTGACAGCCGTTTGCGCCGGAGTCACACGAACATCATTCTTCGATATCGCCGGCGCCTCGGGATGGTTGCAGAAACATGCTTCGCACTCGGTCGACTTCGTCGTAAAGACAGCCTTGCGAGCACTCGAACGACGCCAGCAGTTCACGGTCCCTGGCTGGCGTAACTACTTGCTGACGCTCTTAGTGCGGATCGCATCACGAGCCCGGGTCGTCAAAGAGTCGACTCGATTTTTTCGACCCCGACGGCCGGAAAAGGGTGCGTCGAAACAAAACGGCCCAGCTACTAAGTGACGTTAATGGCAAGGCCATTTGGCGTGCTTGATTATTGGTCTGCGATGACATTCACACCCATCGCTTGGCTATCCTTCAGGATTGGTGACGCGTTCAATCGATCGAGGCTTGCCTGACTGGTCGATAAATGAAACAAACGTCTCCGCACCAACTCGGAAAATTCTCCCTCGACAGTCATGCGACATGCGTCAGGCTGCCGATCAGCCGGTGGAGCACTTAGCGACAAGCTGCGCAGTATCGGGATAGAGGCCAGCGAAATATCACTGAAACGAGTTGTCGAGTCGATGCCGTCGACCATCAGGTATAACAAGCTGGGTGCACTGCGAACCGTCAACGAACCAATATCCAGCTTGTTCAATCGAGCATCGTCATCGGAGTAGCTATGAGCCTCATTCCCCAGATAAACGGCTGACAGGTTTGGTGCACCATCAATCTCAATGGCGTCGAGTCGTCCATACTTGAAGTACAGTCGTCGCACGCCTGCTCGCGGCGACAAGTAGATCCGTCCAGCCGACGGACAGCCGAGTATCAGGCATTGATCCAGGTTGGGCATCGAGTTCAGGAAGGCCAGCGGTTCACCGGGGTCGTCGATTCCATGCAGGACGAGATGTTTCAGTTGCGTACACTTCTTGAGTCCCTCCAGGTCTGTGGCTGTGAGTCTGGGGAATCTCATGTCGAGACTCTGCAGGTGCGGCATCTTGCCGATCAGACTTGTCAGCCACACAGCAGCGGCCGTCTTCGAACGAATCGTGACTGCCTGCGCCTTTGAAAACTCCAGTACTTCAGGAACAGGCACCGGCTCACCAGTAATGTCGGTCAGGGTCAGGTCCAGCGATACGAGCCCACGACAGCGATTGATGCCTCGTACAGTGTCAGACGTCAGCGATCCGTTCAGGGTAATTCGATCAACGTTTCGTAACGCCTCATCGCCAGCAAGGTCATTGAACGAACCCATGAGCCCGAGATTGCGGAGCGTCGGCAATTCGGCGAATTGCAGCGATGTGGCTGGAAGTTGCTCAGCTCCCTGCTGCTCAGCGCCGTGATGAGAAATGTGCGAGACGCCCACATTTGCGAGTTGAGGGCAGTTCGCCACTTGTAACTGCTTTAACGGCCCCTGGCACGTAATTCCCATGCTGACTAATTCTGGCATGTCACTGATGGTGGCAGCATCAGTCGGTGGAAGATGCTCGTCGGAGACCAGTGTCAACGACAGGCTTCGCCAGCTCTTGACCGCATTCACGGCTGGCACGGCGCTGAACGAAATCGGCGGAAGCGTCACCGTTTGCAAGTTGCGACACTCTTTGAGATGCACCAGCCCATGACCGCGAACCTTTGTTCCTGCGAGATGCAGCGACCTGAGTTCTCGCAGGCCT
>CAIWEX010000245.1 GCA_903911795.1 uncultured Schlesneria sp. | reverse complement strand
CCGCGTTTTCGTTCGCAGAAGAATCATGGACAAGTTCATCCACATCAGGTCTTCCAAGTTTCCAATCCTCTCTGGCGAGAAGGAGGAATTGGTGAACGAAGGGATGTATTGCAAGGCGCTTGCCGAATACCTGCAGACGAAGTTACGTGAGCGAGGTTACGAAGCTCCGTTCGTCTGCTGTGAAGACTGGGGATGGTGGATTGAACTGAAGACGGCCCCCTTCGCATTTGGAGTATGCATCTACTCTGGACCAGAGGAAGATGGCCCGGTTGATTTTGCCTGTACCTCTGGAGCAACTGCAACTCGGAAATGGAGCTGGAAGCGATTCAGATTTGTAGAGACATCCCCCTGGGTCGATAAACTGCACGAGGACCTGCTTACGGTCTTCCGGGCCGACAAGGAAGTCGAAGTTGTCGAAGTGACCGAACAATTCCCATTTTGATGTCAGCTTCGACCGAGGGACATCAGGATGTAGAGATTCTCAGTTGGTCCCTGTGCGCGCTTTGCGACATCGTTGTCTGAGTTCCAATTGCCCGGGCCCCTGGAATCTGTTGCCTTCTGATTCCAAAACTCTTATGACAAAAACTGCTCGCGAAGGAATTTTTCGAGTGTGGCTGATGTCACTTGCGACGTCTTTGTGAATTTCAAACGGACCGCGTCCTGGCCGTCACGATGCGCTGTGATCTCAGGTTCGATGCCGATGCCAGTCACTTCACCCAAAGGCACGGACCCTGCCGGAACAAACACGTTGAGTTCCACTCCACCGGGACGCTTGGTCACAACGTTTGCCACGACCGATTTCCCAATCGAATAATTGACGACGACTTTCTGTGTCCAATCGATTTTCGGATCGGGCAGTAGTTTATCGAGCAGTCCAAAAACTTCTTCCAGAACCTCGACATTCCACGCGATCGTCCCTGCCAGAAATCCCTTTCGCATCACGTGCCATTTCCGGCCCAGTTTCTTCCATGGAGTCAGGTCTTCCAGATCGAGTGTTCCAGGACTCGTCCGATCCAGAAATGACTGCCGTGCCAATTCAAAGAACTTCTCGAATGCAGGCGTCTCCATATCCGATGGCTGCAGCAGAACGACTGTGACATCTTCGAACGGACCATTCACTGTCGGGCGAATGCGGACTCGTGGCTGGCGATTGTAGACGGGAACTTCGTCGAGGTCATTGAAGTCGGTCAGGTCGAGTTCCTCCGCGAGTTCCAGTTCGTTGAATGTCTTCTTGCCGACGCGGAACTTCAATGTCAGCGTCCATTCATCTCCCGTGTAGGCATGCAGAAACCAGCCTCCGGCCTTGAACTTTCCTGCGACCTCCACCGAACTTCGTTCGGCCCAGTTTGTGGCCGAGAACTGTTCGGACTGTTCCAGCCGATCAATGATCGAGGCGAGCATTGAGCCCTTCCAGCGCCGAGGCTTTCCGTTATTCGCCAGACCCTCACCTGTGTGCCACTTGCGGCCATCGACTTCCCACGGCATCTTGGCATCGGCACCGATACGGTTGGGGTCAAGGTCCCCTGCTTTCTTCCGGCGTGCTTCTTCCGCATCAAACGAATCACGCTCTCCGCGATGACCGCTCGACAGAACTTCTCCCAGAATCTCAGCCGTCAGCGAACGATGGATCGTAGAGTCGCCATCGGCCCGTCGCCGCTCGGCTGCTGCTACGATTTCTTCAGGAGTCCCTTGAGCAACAATCCAGCCCCCTTCGCTGCCTGCCTGCGGACCCAGATCGACAATCCAGTCGGCCGTTTTGATGACATCCAGATTGTGCTCAATGACAACAACCGTATTACCGGCATCGACCAGACTGTTCAGGATTTTCAGCAGCTTGCGAATGTCATCGAAATGCAGGCCTGTCGTCGGTTCATCGAGCAGATACAACGTCTTTCCCGATTGAGGGCGTGCCAGTTCTGCGGCGAGTTTGACCCGCTGGGCCTCGCCCCCGGACAGTGTAGGCGCCGACTGCCCGAGTGTCAGGTAATCGAGTCCGATGGCGGCGAGGACTGATAATGGACCGCGAATTTTCGGGATATTGTCGAACAGTTCCAGTGCCTGCCCGATCGACATGTTCAACACATCTGAAATACTTTGTCCCCGATACTTCACGGCCAGAGTTTCCGCGTTGTAACGCAGGCCTCGACAGGTATCGCATTCGACCCAGACATCGGGAAGGAAATGCATCTCGATCAGCTTCTGACCATTCCCTTCGCACGCTTCACAGCGGCCCCCCAGCACGATTGAAACTGAATCGAGCGGGGCTGTAGCCACGGACCTTCGATTCCGGCAAACGCGAAAACAGTTCACGAATGTGCTCGAAGACACCTGTATAAGTTGCGGGGTTTGAAGCCGGTGTTGTTCCCAGCGGTTGTTGGTCAACGACAATGAGCTTGTTGAGAAGTCGCAGTCCGATGAGTTCATCGTAGGGGCCCGGCTGAGTCGATGCGCGATGCAGATCGTGAGCAATCGCACGTGCCAGAGTATCGTCGATCAGCGAGCTCTTTCCTGATCCACTGACGCCAGTGACAGCCGTCAGCGTTCCCAGCGGAATCCGCAGATCGACGTTACGCAGGTTGTGCTGTCGAGCCCCCAGTAATTCCAGCCATCCTCCACCCGGCGGCAGTGGCTGACTGGTAACGGCCACAGGCGGACTGACAGGCTCATCGACAACCGCCGCTTTCCTGGTTGCCTTCTTGCGTTTGGGCTTTGCTGGTTCGAGCGCTGGTTCAGGATCTGTCGGGACTGAGGATGGCAGCGCCATCCTGCGGACCTTGGGTATCACGATTTCTTCGCGACCCGACAGGAACTTGCCTGTCAGCGATGCTTCGCTCTTGTTCATCTCGCGCGGCGTTCCTTCGGCGGTGATTGTCCCACCAAAGCGTCCCGCTCCCGGTCCGAAGTCATACAATCGGTCAGCAGCCTGAAGCACTTCGCGATCGTGTTCCACCATTACAACGGTGTTACCGAGATCCCGCAGTTTTTTCAGTGCCTTCAACAAGCGTCCGTTATCGCTGGGGTGAAGTCCGATTGTCGGCTCATCCAGAACATACAGCACGCCTGTTAACGCTCGTCCGATTTGGCCTGCCAGCCGAATACGTTGAGTCTCACCACCCGACAATGTGGGAAGCGTTCGCCCCAGCGTCAGGTAGTGCAGACCGACGTCGACCAGGAACGACAGTCGGCCTGTCGCCTCTGTGAGCAGGTCTCCGGCAATTCGCTTTTGCGTTGCCGTCAATTTCATTCCCTGCAGGAATTCCAAGGCGTCGCGCAGAGGAAGATCGCACAATTGCTTTAGCGTCTTCCCGGCCAGTTTCACCGCACTGGCATCCTCACGCAGCCGACTGCCATTGCAGGCATTGCAGGGGACTTCCCCCACCAGGCCAAACAACTTGGTCCGGTAGTCGTACGAAAGACTCGCCGCCTGTTCGATCGCAGGGTACAGACCTTTGTATTGAAACTGTGCTGCTGGTCCTTTTACTGAATCGAGCGGTAACGAGAACCATTGGTCGCCGGTCCCGAACAGAATCGCTTGCTGGTGAGCCGCATCCAATTGCGAGAATGGTACGTTTAAGGGAATGCCGATTTCGCGAGCCATCTGAGCCAGCATCTTGCCGAACAGCGGGCTGCGGACAGGATCGGGCCAGGCCGACACTGCACCGTCTTTCAATGTGCGAGTCGGGTCCGAGATCAGAGCACTCAGGTTTGTCCCCTGCTGAACGCCGATCCCCTGACAGGCTTCGCACCAGCCGAGTGGACTGTTGAACGAGAAGTGATGCGGCGACAGTTCTTCAAAACTCTTGCCACATTCTTCGCAGGACCGATGCAGACTGAATGGGATGACTTTCCATTTCTTCTCTTCGCGGGCTTCATCGACGATCGCAACGCGAATCAGTCCCTTCCCCAGATCGAACGCCAGTTCCACCGCTTCCGCCAGCCGTGAACGACCGGTCGACTTGCCATCGGTCGCGTCACCCTTCGTCGCACCCAGCGACACTCGGTCGACAACAATCTCAACCGTATGTTTTCGCTTGCGGTCGATTTCCGGAACTTCTTCCAGCGTGTAGGTCACTCCGTTGATGCGAACCCTGCGGAACCCTTGTTCGCCCAGTCGTTCCCACAACTTCGCGTATTGCTGGCCGACAGTCACTTCCTGTGGGGCAAGAATCAGCAGGCGTGATTTGTCAGCGGTCTGTCCGATCCCCAACAGTTTGTCGATCACTTCGTCGACAGTCTGAGTCTGCACCGGAATGTGACAGGTGGGGCAGAATTGAGCCCCCGCCCGTGCGTACAGGATTCGCAGATAATCGTAGATCTCTGTGACAGTCCCGACGGTCGAACGAGGTGTATTGCCAACTGTCTTTTGTTCAATGGCAATGGAGGGCTGCAGTCCGTGAATATGTTCGACGCGAGGTTTCGGCATCTGACCGAGGAACTGTCGAGCGTACGACGAGAGCGATTCGACGTAACGTCGCTGTCCTTCGGCGTACAACGTGTCCATCGCCAGCGAACTCTTGCCAGAACCACTCGGGCCGCAAAAGACAGACATCTGATCGCGCGGGATCTTCAGATTCAGATGTTGCAGATTATGTTGAGAGGCTCCTCGGACCACGATCGAGGTCTCGGCCCCGTCTGCAGAATCCTTGAGCGCAATCGAAGTCTGCCAGCGCGGAATCGCAGGGGCCTGTAGTGCCGCCGTCGATTTCGTCGTGGACTTCTTCCCTTTCTTCGCCGTCGTCTTCGCTGGTGCTACCGGTGGCAGGAACGCCTTCAAAGCCCGGCCGGTATGTGACTCTTCACACTGCACGATCTCTTCAGGAGTCCCCGCCACGAGGATCCGTCCCCCGCCAGCTCCCCCTTCTGGACCGAGATCGATGACCCAGTCGGCCGTTTTGATCACATCCAGATTATGTTCGACGACGATCACCGTATTGCCAGCCTCAACGAATCCGTGCAGCACTCGCAACAGATGCTCGATATCGACGAAATGCAGTCCAGTTGTCGGTTCATCCAGGATGTAGACAGTCTTGCCTGTGGAACGCTTGCTCAATTCACGAGCCAGTTTGACGCGTTGAGCTTCGCCCCCGGAAAGCGTGGGTGACGGTTGCCCCAGCTTGATGTAGTCCAGCCCGACATCATGCAGCGTCTGCAGCGACCGTTTGATCTTCGGATGGTTTTCGAAGTGTTCCAGTGCCTGCTGCACATCCATGTCCAGAACATCGGTGACGTTCTTTCCCTTGAACCGAACCTCCAGCGTCTCCTTGTTGAATCGATGCCCTTGGCAGACGGGACAGGTGACCCAGATGTCGGCGAGGAAATCCATCTCCAGCTTGTTGGAACCGTTCCCTTCGCAGGCTTCGCAGCGGCCCCCTTCGACGTTGAACGAGAATCGTCCCGGCTTAAAGCCACGCAGTTTGGATTCGGGCAACTGCGTATAGAGATCGCGGATCAGGTCAAACAATTTGACGTACGTGGAAGGATTCGAACGCGGGGTCCTTCCGATCGGGCTCTGGTCGATGTCGATCGCCTTGTCGATGTTCTCCAACCCAGTGAAGCTCGTGTGATGTCCCGGTTTGCCAGTCCCTTTGTTCACATCGCGATTCAAGACCTCCCAGAGGATGTCATTAACGAGCGAACTCTTGCCGCTGCCGCTGACACCGGTCACGCAGATGAAGGTGCCGAGCGGAAATCGGGCGCTGACCTCTTTCAGGTTGTGATGGGTCGCACCGTGGATTTCGATCGCCTGTCCATTCCCAGACCGACGCTGGGCCGGGATTGCGATTTTACGGCGCCCCGACAGAAAGGCACCCGTCAGGCTTCGTTCAGACCGCTTCACATCGTCGACAGATCCTTCGGCAACGATCTCACCCCCACGGACACCAGGACCAGGTCCGAAGTCGACGACGTAATCCGCGGCCTGCATCGTCTCTTCATCATGTTCGACGACGATGACTGTGTTCCCCTGATCGCGCAGGTCTTTCAGGCTGTCGAGCAGCATGACATTGTCACGCGGATGCAGACCGATCGAAGGTTCGTCGAGAATGTAAACCACGCCGACCAGCCCGCAGCCAATCTGTCCCGCTAACCGGATTCGCTGCGTCTCACCCCCGGATAGCGTGGGAGCTGTCCGGTCCAGCGTGAGATAATCGAGACCGCAGCGCAGCAGGAAACCCAACCGCCCGCGAATCTCTTTGAGGACCTCCGTCGCGATGAAGCGGCCCGTTTCATCCAGGTTCAACTGTCCGAAGAATTCCCAGGCATCCAGGACACTCAGCGAGCAGACTTCTGGTAGTGATAACGCCGCCAATCGATTGGCGGTTCGAGTCACATCAAATGTGGGCGAAGATGTTGTGATCCGATAGCTGCCTGCCTGCTTGTTCAACCGGCTGCCGTTGCAGGTGGTGCAGTCCGTTTCATGCATGTACTTTTCAAGCTGCACGCGACGCATTGGATTTCGCGTCTTGCGATATTCGTCCAGCAGTTCAGGGATCAGTCCGGCGTAGGTCCCGCCTCGCTTCCAGGTCCCACCCGAATGACGATACGCAAACGTGATGTTTCGGCTACCCAGCCCATACAGGAACAGTCGTTTGGATTCGTCGGAAAGCTTGGACCATTTCGTTTTGAAGAATGAGTCTTCGAGCATGTCGAGGTCGATTTCAATCGCCCGCCCGACCCCTTTGAGAATGTGCTTGCGCCACTTCCCAATGGAACTCAATTTCCCGAGGATGGCGATCGCACCCTTCTGAATCGACAACTCAGGATCGGGAACCAGCCGGTCCTCCATGAAGTCAAAGCGAATTCCCAGTCCGTTGCAGTCAGGGCACATCCCCTGCGGACTGTTGAAGCTGAAGAGTTGCGGCGACGGAGCTTCGTAACTGATACCACAATGAGTACACGCGTAGTCCGTCGAATAGAGCGTATCATTTGCAGACTGAGGGCCGGGAGCATCGACCTCGTCGGGTTCAGGTTCAGCCCCTTTGGTGCGTCGCTTTTTCTTCCCCGGTTCCACGTTGTCCGAAATCGACGGCGTATCCAGGGCTTCCAGTGACACAATCAACCGCCGCTCAGCCAGATTCAGCGCGGATTCAATTGCTTCTGCAACACGCGAACGACTCGACTTCCCCGCGATCAGGCGATCAACGATGACATCGATCGAATGCCGCATCTGCTTGTCGAGCTTCAGGTCGTCGGTCAGTTGAACGACTTTCCCGTCCACGCGAGCTCGCAGGAAGCCTCGCTTGAGTAGATCTGCGAACAGATCTTTGTACTCCCCCTTCTGTCGCTGAATGACGGGAGCGAGGATTTGAAACTTTGTCTCGTTCGGCAGCCTGAGGATACTATCGAGAATATGGTCACGCGTCTGTGCCGTGATGGGCCGACCGCATTGATAGCAACAGGGTTGACCGACTCGAGCAAAGAGGACTCGCAGGTAATCGTAGATTTCCGTGATTGTTCCGACGGTCGACCGCGGGTTTCGTCCGCTCGACTTCTGCTGGATCGAGATCGACGGGGCTAACCCTGTGATCGAATCGACTTCTGGCTTCGGCATCTGCCCCAGAAACTGCCGCGCGTATGACGACAGCGATTCGACGTAGCGCCGCTGGCCTTCGGCGTACAGCGTATCGAACGCCAGTGAGCTCTTACCTGAGCCACTGACGCCCGTCATCACGATCAACTTGTTTCGCGGCAGAGTCAGATTGACGTTCTGCAGATTATGTTCGCGAGCACCCCGAATAATGATGTCAGCAGCAGGCATGAATTGGCAGACTTGCAGAAAGCGGTGTCAATCGGTTCCGTCCGAAGTGCAATCACTTCGTGCAACGTATGGCAGGCGTCGGCGCTTCGCCGTCGGAGACAATTATAGCGACGACATCCGATCTGGCACGTCTGCCGGGATGACTTCACAGGCGACGTTCGTCAGATTCCCAACTCTTTTCGTCGCAAAGTTCGACTGGTAGCCTACGGGGACGCCAGTCTTGGAGTAGTCGATATAAAGGAGCGATTGCGCACGCCGGGTGGCGGGGGCGCATCCGCTTCGGGGAAGCCCCCCGATTAAACGTGTTCCATTTCGGGGGCTTCTGCAAAGCCAGTGCGCCCCCGCCACCCAACCGAGGAGTCGACGCCGGGAGAAAAAGATGTGGGTGACGTTGTCTGTAGTCTACAGAGACGCCAGTCTTGGAGTTTGAAGTTATGGTGAACATTTGGCTGGATGACGAGCGAGATCCCAATGATCCCCTGATTCAGGAACTGTTTGGAGCCGAATTGGGAATGATCTGGGTTAAGACAACCCACGCTGCCATAAATTGGCTGAAATCCAAGACCGTCGCGTGGATTTCTCTCGATCATGATCTTGGCACTACCACGACCGGTTACGATGTCGCGAAATGGATCGAGGAGCGTGCGTATTCAGGCGAACTTCCCCGTCTGACGTGGACGGTACACTCGGCCAACGTCGCGGGGGCACGGGCTATCCGCGTCGCCTTGCGAAATGCCGACCGTTACTGGTCGCGTCATGAACAGGAAAATCGACTCCAGTAGCCATTCGACTTCGATCTTCAGCGGGACCTCAACCGGTGGAAGCCCCGCATTGGTTCGCAGTGTTACTGACGAAGGCGTGCAATCGGGAAGTCCATGTTGATTTCCCGCTCCGCATTTCTTCGGGTCAGACGTTGCTCTTCGTTGAACCTTCCTTCCGAACACAGTCGACATAATAACTGCGATGGCCATCGATCGTCTCTTCGACCAGTCCATGGATGTCGGTATCGAATCCCGGGAACTTTTCGTTGAACATCCGTGCGAACTTCAGGTATTCCACGATCGTTTTATTGAAGCACTCACCAGGAATCAGCAGCGGAATCCCAGGTGGATACGGGGTCAGCAGTACGCTGGTGGCCCGGCCTTCGAGTTCGTCGATTTCCACCCGATCGATTTCACCGTGAGCCAGCATGCCATAGGCGTCAGATGGCTTCATCGCCGGTTGCATGACGGACGTGTACATTTCAGTCGTCACGCGAGCGACATCGTTCGCCTTGTACGTGTCGTGAATCTGCTGAGACAGATCTTTCAGGCCGATCCCTTCGTAGCGCGGATAGTTCTGGCAGAATTCAGGCAGGATACGCCACATTGGCTGGTTCTTGTCGTAGTCATCCTTGAACTGCTGCAAGGCACTCACGAGCGTGTTCCACCGACCCTTGGTGATTCCGATCGTGAACATGATGAAGAACGAATAGAGCCCCGTCTTTTCGACGATGACGCCGTGTTCCACGAGGTAACGAGTCACAATCGATGCCGGAATTCCCGTCTTGGCGAACTTCCCGGAGACATCCAGGCCGGGTGTGATCAACGTTGCCTTGATTGGGTCGAGCATGTTGAAGCCGGGCGCAAGATTGCCGAAACCGTGCCACTTGGCATTCGCCTTCAGCATCCAGTCTTCGCGTTCACCGATCCCGTCGTCTGCCAGCTTTTCGGGGCCCCAGACCTTGAACCACCAGTCCTTACCCCATTCATCTTCGACCTTCCGCATGGCGCGGCGGAAGTTCAACGCTTCCATGATCGATTCTTCGACCAGTGCGGTTCCACCAGGTGGTTCCATCATCGCCGCCGCGACGTCGCAGGATGCGATAATCGCGTATTGTGGTGAGGTCGACGTGTGCATCAGATACGCTTCGTTGAAGACGTGTCGATCCAGCTTTTGCGTTTCGGACTCACGAACGAGAATCTGTGACGCCTGCGATATCCCGGCCAGAAGTTTGTGCGTCGAGTGCGTCGCGAAGATCATCGAATCCTTCGTCAGCGGTCGATCTTTCCCGATTGCATGCATATCGCGATAGAACTCGTGAAATGCCGCATGCGGCAACCAGGCTTCGTCAAAGTGCAACGTCCCGATCTTGCCGTCCAGCAGCTTCTTCAACGTTTCCACATTGTAGATGATGCCGTCATAAGTACTTTGAGTAATCGTCAGGATGCGAGGCTTACGACCGGGATGCTTGGCCTGAGCCGCCTTGGCGAATGGATTGGCTTCAATTTTTCTCTGGATATTTTCCGGAGTGAATTCATCAAGAGGGATGGGGCCGATGATCCCGAGATGATTTCGCGTGGGAGTCAGAAACACCGGGACCGCCCCGGTCATGATGATGGAGTGCAAGATCGACTTATGACAGTTCCGGTCGACGACAACGATGTCGCCAGATGCGACGGTTGAGTGCCAGACCATCTTGTTCGACGTTGACGTTCCGTTGGTCACAAAGAAGCAATGGTCCGCGTTGAAGATTCGCGCGGCATTGCGTTCCGAAGCGGCGACCGGTCCGGTGTGGTCCAGCAACTGGCCCAGTTCTTCCACAGCATTGCAGACGTCGGCCCGCAGCATGTTTTCACCGAAGAACTGGTGAAACATTTGTCCCACGGGACTCTTCAAGAACGCCACCCCGCCCGAATGTCCCGGGCAGTGCCACGAATACGAACCGTCGTTAGCGTATTCAACCAGCGCCCGGAAGAACGGAGGAGCCAGGCTGTCGATGTAGGCCTTCGCTTCGCGAATGATGTGCCTGGCGACGAACTCGGGCGTATCCTCGAACATGTGAATGAAGCCGTGCAGTTCCCGCAAGATGTCGTTGGGGATGTGGCTCGACGTTCGCGTTTCGCCGTACAGGTAAATCGGGATCTCGGCGTTCTTGAAGCGAATTTCGTTGATGAATTCCCGTAGCTTCTTGATCGCGGGGTCGACTTCCTGACCCGGCGTGAATTCCTCATCGTCGATTGACAGAATGAAGGCCGAGGCACGGCTTTGCTGCTGGGCAAACTGGGACAGGTCGCCGTAGCTCGTGACCCCCAGTACTTCCATCCCTTCTTGTTGAATCGCATCCGCGAGAGCGCGAATTCCCAACCCTGATGTATTCTCTGACCGAAAATCCTCGTCGATGATGACGATGGGAAATCTGAACTTCATCTTGCTCAAAACTCCAGGGTAAGTTTTCGAACGATCTTTCTGACTCATGATGTTTTCACAGCCAGGAACAAATCGAACGACATCGCGAACAAAACGAGCCAAAACAGGCTCGAGTTCGCTTCGGCCATGGTGTTCAGTTTCATGGCTGAACACCACCAGCCTCCGCAAAGCGTAAAGAATGAGGAACTGCGGGGTTCGGTTCAAGGTTACAGGGCGAACTTCTGTGAAAGTCGGACAAATCCATGGTGCCCGATTTCAGTGCGGCAGGTCCCCTCAAAGTCACGTTACTTCGGCAAAATGAGCGGTTTTTCCAATAGTGCATTGGGGAATCGTTGTCGGAGGCGAAACGCCGCGTGGCATTTCGAGGTTAACGATGGACACAGGATCGACTTTGAGCTCAAGGTCTGGTATTTAACGATGTTGGCCCCTGCGGCAACTGGCAGGCGGTAAACTGAGTCAACGAAATTCTCTCGGCAAGGTCTTCGCGGAATTATGGAAGCTGGCATCGTCGGTCTCCCCAATGTGGGTAAGAGCACCCTGTTCAACGCACTCACCATGTCCAAATCGGCGCAGAGTGCCAACTATCCTTTCTGTACCATCGAACCGAACGAAGGGGTCGTCAGTGTCCCTGACGGTCGATTGCAACGCATCACGCAGTACATCGTTCCGAAGAAAATCATCCCGGCGGCGTTGAAACTGGTGGATATTGCGGGAATTGTGAAAGGGGCCAGCGAAGGCCAGGGACTGGGAAATAAGTTCCTGACGCACATCCGCGAAGTCGATGCCATTCTGCAAGTTGTCCGCTGCTTTGAAGACCCTGATGTGATCCATGTCACCGGGAAGGTGAACCCAGTCTCGGACATCGAGACCATCGAAATTGAATTGATGCTGGCCGATATCCAGACACTTGAAAACGCCCTTTCCAAAGCGGAACGAACGGCCAAGAGCGGTGACAAGGATGCCAAACATCGCGTCGAAGTAATTCGCAAGTGCCTGGCCCATCTCGCGACAGAAGAGCCCCTGCGGAAGCTGGAATTCGAAGAAGCCGATGCCAAGGTTGTCAGAAGCTATGGACTGATGACCGCCAAGCCGATTCTTTATGTGGCGAATGTCGACGAAAATGACCTCGAGGGTAAACACCCACTTGTTCAACAAGTCCGGGAATTTGCTGCGAAGGTCGGGGCGTCCGTGGTCCCCGTCTGTGCGAAACTGGAAGCTGAGATCGCAGAACTGGACGAAGCAGATCGCAAAGAGATGCTCGAAGGTGCTGGACTGGCAGAACCGGCGCTCGCCACGCTGGCTCGTGAAGCCTACCGAGTGCTTGGCCTGCAAAGTTACTTCACCGCAGGGGAAATGGAAGTTCGAGCCTGGACGATTCCGATCGGTGCAACCGCGCCACAAGCGGCCGGTGTGATTCATACCGATTTCGAAAAGGGATTTATCCGCGCCGAAATCTATTCGCTGGAAGACCTGGAAACTTACAAGGGTGAAAAGGAAATCCGTTCGGCTGGCAAGCTACGCGTCGAAGGTAAGTCGTATGTCATGCAGGATGGCGACATCTGCCACTTCCTCTTCAACTGAACTTCGAAATTGCCTGAACTAGGCTGTTACACATCCGATTCTGCTGACGAGGAAAATTCGCTGGAACGCAGGACGGCGACCGAAATCGCCAGCAGGATCGGCGGGTAAAGCATCAGAATCGCGATGTGGTGCCAGGTCGGTGAATTGCCAATCAAGGTGGCGGCTCCCGACATGAATTCGGGCGGGATTTCCAGTTCGCACCACTCCAGCATCAGCGCCTGCAGGTGATGATGGACGGTCAGCTTGTTGATCACGGCTGGTACGAAACTGATGATGAGCTCAAACAACAGTGAGTATCCAACGGCCAGCACCATTCCACGGCGCGGCATGATGGTCCCCAAAAGCAGGTAGACTGCGGCGTAGGCAGGAGCCGAAAGGCAGACCATTCGGGCCATGGCCCACCAGATCTGCCACGGCTTCAAATCACGCATAGCCATTGAAGGAGCAAGTTGCCGTTGGCCATGCTTATTGATGAAGAACGGCTGTGCGGGTTCATGCCTTCTCGCATTCGCGATTTCTTCGGCTTCTTCCGCGTTGGGACTGATGATCAGAACCGCACATGTCAAACCTAACAGGACCGGCGGGATGACCCACGTCACCGCGGCCAGATACTTTCCCAACAGAACAGCCGTCCCTCCGTTCGGACGAACTGTCAGATAGACCCAACTGCGTCGTTCAAGCTCCGCCGAGATTGCCGGGGTCATCCAGAGCATGGTCCCCAACATCGTCACCAGCATCGGTACCAGTGCAAACAGAAAGCCGATCCACAACTCGCGTGGTGGCGCATCGTTTACATCTCCCGCAGTAATGCTGAATCGAATCAACCCGATGATGAAGACCGGAAAACCCGCCAGGACCAGCCACCAGGCCATTCGTGGCACGGTCAACGAACGCTTCCACTCAAACAGAAAGACTGCTCCGACGTTTCCGATCACAGTTCACCCCGGTGCATTTTCATCAGTGAATTGAAGAGTGCCTGCAATGATTCGTCAGCTGAATGCATTTCCGTGACATCGATTCCAGAAGTCTTGAGCCAGCCTGGAAGCTGTCCATAAATGCGAGCGGGATCACGTGTCGCCACTGTCACGGTCGCATCCACGATTCGCAACGAATCCACGACACGTTCGCGGAGCAGTAATTCCCCGAGCCGGTGCGGATCCGAGCACTTGAATGCGATTTCATTCGGCAGTCCGACCATCATCGCATGGACATCTTCGGCAGTTCCCGAAGCCAGAAGTCGTCCGCCGCAAATCAGCAAGAACGATTGCGTCAGTGACTCAATCTCGTGCAACACATGGCTGGCAAACAGCAGACTTTTGCCAAGGTCGACCCAGTCGAGCAGGACCGTCGTGAGTTCATGTCGACCGATCGGGTCCAGACCGCTGAAGGGTTCGTCAAGGATCAGGATTTCAGGATTGTGTGCCAGTGCCTGAGCCAGTTTGGTCCGCTGACGCATTCCTCGCGAATAGCTCGAAATCGGCCGATGCATGGCGGTTGACATCCCCACCAGTTCCAGCGATCGACCGGCTGCGACATCAGCATCCGCGGCAGTCATTCCCTGCAGTTGCTGCAAGTACTTCACCCAGTCGTATGCAGAGACGTCTGAGTAGAAGCCTTCACCCCCTGGACAATATCCCATCCGCCTGAACAGCGAGGCGTTGTTGCGGGGGGATTCTCCCATGACCCGAATCGTTCCCTGCGTCGGACGAAGCTGGCCAGTAATCAGGTTAAGCAGCGTCGATTTCCCGGAACCGTTAGGTCCCAGCAGTCCATACGCTCCCGGTTGCAGCGTCAACGTGAAATCGTTGACGCCGATCACCTTGCCATACATTTTTGTTACGTTACTTAGCTCAATCATGAATTGGCGACCAATTCCTCGGATACCTGCTCTTCGGATCTGCGAAGGACCTGAAAACCTAAGTGGATTGCGTGATGGATTAAACTCGCATCGGAGCCGATATCTTGCGATACAGGGTCAACAACGACGCCAGGGTGATGGCCGCGAGAATCGCTGCTGATACTGCAACATCCTCAAAGCGAGCAAACCCGAAGACCCAGCGCTGGACTCGACCCAGCGTGTGGTACAAGGATAAATGAGTCCACGGCGATTGCTTGATTTCGAACTGGTCATGTTGAGCCTGCATCCTTTCAGCTTGACTCATGTACGCGTTATTGCCCGCTTTCAACGCCTCGGCCGATGTGGCAGTAACATACGTGAACCAGCCGAGGATCCAGACGGCGAACCAGGCGAACGCCGCGTAACGGCTTTCCTGCGTTAGGGATGAGAAACAAAGGGCGAGCATTGAGGTGGGAATCATCAGAACGGCCGAAGCCCCAATGATCCGAAACGGCAGATCCCAAGTGGCCGTGATGACACCCAGATTCGGCGACAGCAGAATCCCCAGCAGGTAAAGCGCCAGGGCGGGGACAGTCGCGATGATCGCCAGATAAGCCCACAGGCTGGCCAGCTTTCCAAACAGATATTCGGCTCGAGTCAGTGGCCGCGAAAAGTACAACAGGAATGCGCGCGAACGGATATCCTGCGAGATCAACGGGGGCGAAATGACCCCGATCACCATGACCATCAACACAGCCTGGGGATATCGAAAGAACGATTGCAACAGCCAGGCCCAGACGGCATGACGGCTCTCTTCCAGGTTTCCGGACTTGATCGAATCTCGGATCCCGTCGAAGTCGGGAGATTGGGGAAGCCCTTGCAGGAATGGCTGCAGTATCTGCCTCCATTCGGGATATAAGGCTGCCTGTTCCCAGACGAAAAAGCCTACTCCAAACCAAACCGCGGGCAACCAGGCAAACAACATCATCCGACGCAGCCAGCGGCTTTGCCACGCTCGCTTCACGCCAACTTCCGTGATGACGCACCACCGCATCCAACCGGGAGCCAGCCGTTCCGACCAGGGACGATAGCCGAGGTTATTCACTCCCCGATTTGACGGGAGACTGGTCGGTTCCGAACGCGCCTCGAGGATCGTGGAACCGCTGGTACTATTTGCTGTCATTGGGACGCTCCTCGAACCGCATTCAGGAAGATCTCCTCCAGCGAATTCCGCGATGGGGTCATCGAACGGACGGCGACTCCCAGAGTGTTTGCCGCCTTCCAGACTTCAGGCGCGAGCTGGTCGGGTTCCCCTTTCAGTAAAAGTCCCCCTGTCGTACGCACTTCGATGTCGATGCCGCGCGCGCGAATCGCCTCGACAAACCGGTCTGCGACTCCCAGCAGTCGGACTTCGAGCGATGGCATCGTTGGCCGGTTCAGTTCCGCAAGCGAATCGGCGACTTGGACCTTGCCGCGAGCCAGGATCACCACCGCATCACTGATGGACTGGACATCGGGCAGAATATGAGTGCAGAGAAGTACGGCTTTACCGTGATCACGGGCCAGCACCCGAATCCGGTTCAGCATCACCTGTCGTTCTTCCGGATCAAGTCCAGACGTCGGTTCATCAAGAATCAGCACTGGCGGGTCGTGTACGATGGCCTGAGCAAATCGCAGCTTCTGACGCATCCCGGTCGAATAGGTTTCGACCGTGCGATATCGCTCTTGAGCCAGCCCACAAAAGTCGAGAATTTCGTGTGCACGGCGCAACGCTTCGACAGCAGGGAAACGCGAAAGCTGTGCGACGAACTGCACACAGTCAACGCCCGTCATTCCATGCAGATAGCAATCATCTTCGGGCATGTATCCGACATGTGCACGGATCTCACGGTTCTGTCGGCCGAGTTTATATTGTAACAGTCGACCGCTGCCGCGCGTCGTCCTCACCAGTCCGAGCAGAACCTTAATGAGTGTCGTCTTGCCAGCGCCATTTGGACCCAGCAGTCCGGTGATTCCCGAATTAATCTGCAGGGAAACGTTGTCCAGAGCCCGAAATCGGCCGTAGTCTTTCGTGATTTCGATCAGATCAATCAGGGGAGACATGACGTCTATTGCCGTAGGAAGACCCGTTCATTGGAATTGTGCACCCATCGTCTCCCGTCGTATGACCGTTTGCAACCCGAGATCCTGATTCGGCAGCAAAAGAATCACTTCAGGGCGGGATCGGCGAACAGTTCCAACAAAGCTTCCAGTGGCAGTCCGATGACGTTACTCAGACTCCCTTCAACACGTTCGATAAAGAGACTCCCCGCGCCTTGCAATGCGTATCCCCCGGCCTTGCCGCGCGGTTCACCGGTCAGCAGATACCAGTTGAGCCACCGATCAACGTCAGCCCGAAAGGTGACTCGTGTCTCAACGACCTGCTCCGCAAAACGTCCATCGGGTGTAATGACATGGACGGCGGTCAGGGCCGAATGAGTCTGACCCGCATAATGCTTACGAAACCATTCAGAAACGACTTCACGCCAGTCGTCATGCTCTGGCGGCTGGCCGAGAACGATGGGTGTGTCGCCCGTAATGACCACCGTTGTGTCGGCTGCAATCAACAGAGTTCGAGGTCTCTCGTGCAGAGAACCTTCTTCCGCATTGAGGTCTGTGCGAACCAGTTCGGCCTTGTGACGTGCAATTTCCAGCAGTCGCGACTTGATGGCGTTCAGGTTTTGGCAGTCTGCGAACCCAGCCTCTTCAGCGGATGCCGGGGGCCGGACCTCGATCAGTGTCGGATGAACAACCTGCTGCAACAGTTCCAGGCGGCGTGGCGAACGCGAGGCGAGGAGATAACGGCGGAAGGACATGCGGAAATCCACGCTCGCTGATTTAACGGTGATTCGCAGCGCCGATGAGCTACTGCTTGGCTGCACCAGTCTGTTCGGGAATTCGAACACGTGCTTTGAAGGGGATCGGCTGCGGTCGATCCGAAATCTTGACGAAGAAATCTTCCTCAAACACACCAGGAATGTTTGGCGCCGTAAACGTCACCGGAAGACTGTGCACGGTTGAAACCGCAGAACTCAGTTTGACTTTGAAGGCGTCATCCTGAAGTTTCGCGTCAGTTTTCTTTTCCCGGTAAAGTTCGTCAATCTTGAACGGCTTTCGACCTCGAATGACGACATTGACAACTTTCGACTGCCCAGGTGCCACCGATCCAAACTGTAATTCCGTAATTGCGATATCCGGTTCGATCTTGGCTTCCACCAGAACGGACACCTGGGGATTGTTGGCATCATCGGTCGTCATAATCACATGATCGCGAACCGTCCCGATCGGGGCATCCGGTCGTAGCGAGACAACCAGTTCGTATTTCACCTGGCCGTCATTCAGTCGGGGAAGCTCTTTCAGATTTACGAGCAGGTTAGGATTGGCAACTTTGGCTGACGTAATCTTCCAGTCATTTCGACCGGCGTAGTGGATATCGACTTTGCGTTCGGCTCCTGCCCCCTGATCCAGCAGCCCAAAATTGAGGGCACCGGGCGAGACAACGATATCGCGTCGAATGTAGGCCGTGACAGGGAGTTCAACAACTGCCGAGGAAGCGTGTACGGGATCCAGCAGAAATATGGTTGCCTTGGAGTTACGTTCCCCGTCATAGCGTACGGTGTCCAGACGCAGCGTCAGGACCCGCGACTGGGCACTGGGAATGACAATTGGAAGTGGACTCTTGGTGACATCTTCCCAGGAAACGCATCCGCATCCCGTCGTCAGGTTGGTGATCTGGATGTCTTCTTTGTAGATGTTCTTGACGACGATCTGTACGACAGTTTCCGCACCCTTAGCGACCGAGCCATATTTGACGGCAGTCACGTTGACCATCTTCGCACCCCAATCGGGATCATTCGCGCGTGCGATCGAACCCAACAGGGAAACGGCAACAACCATCATTGCCCAACGACAACGCCAGTAGGAGCGAATTTCTGGTAAAAATTCCATCGTTCTTCCTCGCCTCCTCAAATCGACATCTGCTGATCAGGCAATCGGTATCACTGAATTCAGACAGCGACCACCGATCGTATCTCCCTGATTTCAGAAGAGTTTTGTCATGACAGTGTGGCGACAGTCTTTCGCACGTTTTCCCCTCTTCCTGGGAAACGTCGACAAATTCTCTTCGCGCACATTATGACGAGACATCAAAAAAGTCAACGCGTGCCAGAGGTTGCGACCGAACTACAAGGAAGGGGTGCCAGCGCCATTTCTGGTGTTACAATGGCATCGGCAGGCCGCCGACAGTGGTTTGCACCCCAATGTTATGGGAATTCAGAGATCAAATTCAGGAGCACGTGATGGACATCATTTTCATCCTGCTGGTCGGCCTGTGCGCAGGATGGCTGAGCGGACAAATCATGAAGGGGAGCAGCTTCGGTCTGGTCAATAATCTGATCGTCGGCGTGATCGGGGCAGCTTTGGGAGGTGTTCTCCTTCCGTTGATCGGCCTGCATCCTTATGGCCTGATTGGAAAACTGATCTCTGCCACCCTCGGATCGCTATTGCTGCTCGCCATTTTGAAAAAGTTTGGCCGGGCTCCGTGAGATCACAGTTTCGATCTTGCCGGATTCGCCCGCTGCTTTTTCAATTGCTCAATCTGCTTTTCAGTATCCTGGGTCCAGCGGATTCCATCCAACTGAAATTTGGCGAGGTCACGCAGAACGGGGTCCTTTTCCGAAGCGGCGATTTCCTTGTAGGCCTCACTGGCCGCAGACCACTGTGATCGCTTCCGCAGGCAGGTGGCGATCAGGTACTTCACCATCAGGCGATTGTCATCGGTCTGGACGACTTTACGAAATGCCTGCTCGGCTTTCACGTAGTCACCTGCTCGAAATAACACCTTACCGAGTGCGAAGTTATCGACTGCGGCATCGGTGACTGCGGGTGTTTGGGTTTCAACGGCGTCGGGAATCACGGGTGCGACTGGCTGGTTGGCGAGTGCAGGCTTTTTGTCGGTCTTTTTGGCGACCGGCTTCTGGCTGATTCCCTGAGTCGCCAGCTTGGTCAGGATGTCCAACATCTCTTGTCGTTGGCGGTGCAGTGCCCTTTCGGCCTCGGTTTCTGCATTGCGCGTACTGCGCGTCACTTCATCACTCAGCGCATGGAACGACTCCAAGTCTGCTCGAAGTGCTTCCAGTTCGCTCTCCAGGCTGGAAACCTCGACGGCAGAAGGACTTCGCAGGCGAGATGTCGGCCCGGTTGGTAGAGGTTGAGTCGACAACTCAGGACCAACCTGACGGGCGGAGGGCTCCGGCGGCAGTGGCAGCGGTTCCTGGCTCACTGCGACAGAACTGGTCGTGAGCAGTACGAGAGATACCAATCCGTGGAGTCTCATGCTTTCAATGTCCGTGTTTGGCGGTTGTCTTGGCTTCTTTTTCGTTATCGAGCGACTCTTCGTGGAGCACGTCGTTTTCTGTCGGCAGGAAGTATGTTCCCAAGGTCACCACGACCAGTTGTCGATCAGGAGATTTGAGGACCGTCATCGACTCGTGCGCGGCACACGAGACGATTCGCAGCCTGGCTGCGGCGACGCCACGTGATTCCAGAGCGATCTTTACCGCCAAGCCACGCCGGAAGGCAAGATCATGTCCGCCCGCAGCGTCCCGATAGGCCTCTTCCTGCGAACAATGTCCCTGAATAATGATCATCCGGTAGTGATGACGGACAACTTCGGCAATTTCATCCAGATCAGGGTATGCCGATTTGGGGACAACATCGGAATTACGAGCGAATCGAACCGGCTTCCCGATATTCGACTGGGCCTTCACCCACGTATCCCGTTCTTTGGTCGCGGAACCCTTCACCGCCGCAGAGAGCCACCGCTGCCCGCTGAATGGGAACCCGCCGCTCCCTTTCTGGGTTAACACCTGCAAAACAGCGATATCGAGCGGATCTTTGGAATCAGGACGAGGAGTATAACCGAAGCCAACTTTGACCGATGCCAGGATCTTCAACAGATCTTCGTCGGTCGCAGTCTTCTGCGAGCCCTGGCAAAGCAGCAGCACGAAAAAGCTCATCAGCAGGATCACCATGTCGGCGAAGCTGACGATCCACATGGGTGCGTGACCGCCCCCTTCTTCGTGTCCTCCCTTTTTTCCAGGTCCCCCATGGCCTGACATCATCCGGCCCTTCATGTTAGCCGCTGTCGCCAGGACGCGGTCCGTACGAATCGATTTGAATTCTCGCTGTTTTCAGCCTGTTCAAATCTCAAATTTGAAATCTCAATTTACCGATTCAGTTATCCTGCTCGAACTTCGTCGCCGTTCGCCCGTCGAGGAAGCTGAGTAAAGTCTGTTTCAACTCTGTCGGAGAATGTCCTGCGGCGATCCCCATGATCCCGTTCAAATACAGTTCCTTCAGCATCGTTTCCTGCCCGGAGCGGATTCCCAGCTTGTCCGCCAGCGGCAGACAAAGCAGGTTGGCGAACAGCGAACCGTAAAGCGTTCCCAGCAGCGCGACCGACAAACCGCCCCCGATTGCCGCGATGTCGCTACCCATGTTCTGGAACATCACGACCTGGCCGATGATCGTCGCTGTCAGTCCGAATGCAGGGGCATAGTTCCCCATGACTGCGAATACTTTCTTGCCAATCGCGTGACGTTCCCCCTGGGAAAACAATTCCAGCCGCAGACTGGTTTCAATGGCTTCGTGATCCTGCCCGTCGATCACCATTCGCAACCCCTTGGCCAAGAATGGCTCCGAGACTTCGTCCAGCCGCGTTTCCAAAGCCAGGACACCATCCTTACGAGCGACAGCAGCGAAGTCGACCAGTTGCATCAAGGCCTGAGTCAGCGGGACTTCCTTATAGAAAATACACTTCCCCATAACGCGAAATGTCGCGAGGAAGTTCTTCATCGGCATACTCATCATCGTAGCGCACGCCGACCCGACGATCACCAGCAGCACACCTTCCGTGCTGTAGAAACCCATCAGGTGACCGTGCGTCTGGTGGTACATGGCACCGATGATGATGCCCAGTGCCGCCACAAATCCAATAATCGTTGCAAAGTCCATGTCATGCCATTCCGGAACCAGGTCCGTAGATCGCTCCCACCATCTCTCTAGTCGAACGAAACGGGGTGGACTTGCCACAGTTCCAGATGGCTGACTGGAAAGATCGCGTAAACTACGACAATGGCAACGAATTGGCCGATTGTGCGGACGCAGCGGCCTGCCGGAGGAAGAAGTTAACGCAGACGCAAGAGGCGCAGAGTCAACCATCAATTGAAGAGTGGTTACCACCGAGGACACGGAGGTGCACAGAGAAATACAGACGGAATTGAAAGCCAGAGCGGGAAGTTGGTGCTGAATTCGACGTCTTACGGTCGTGGTTTACTGTTAGGGTGGGGCTGGCTTCGCGTCGGCGTTTTTTGAAATGACTGATGACTCGCAGGAAGTATCGCTGATGGCTCGGCAGACAACGGAGGGAGAGCCCCGCTGTTGCCACCGCCATAGGGAGGATTGAGAGACGTCGCAACCTGCTGACAGACGAATCGCTGATAAACATCCGGCGATTCCAGTGCTCGATCCACTCCCATTAGACTCTGGCGCCAATTCAGCTTCTGGTGCAGGTATGCCTGAGCCTGATGGGCGGTCTCGGCTTCGCGTGCATCCCACAAACCGTCGGCCGAGGCGATCGCGACCCCTTCGCCCGGACTGATCATGATCAATGACAGTCCGACACGTGGAGGAGGGTAAGGGTGGTACTGGGTCACCTGACCGAACAGGATCGCCTGAGCATCATGTTGTCGGGCGATCCGCAGCAGTTCCAATTCGTCGAACGACCCCCGTGTAAATACGTCACGCGATCGAGCAGCGCTGTCTTCCTGCGTCTCCATGACGACATCGAACCGGCCCGCCCGTTGTAGCTCGGCCGCAAGATTCTGTTGTATTTCCGCCGACGCCTGAGCGAATGCCGTCTGATTCGCCATCGGCATCAAAACGACTCGTTTGACCGTCGTCCAATCAAAATTCGGTGCGACAAACTGTTGATATGGTGCCGGCTCGGTTGGCATCACCGTTTGCACTGGCCGATGACGCACACATCCGGAATGAATGACCAGCAGAGGCCCCACTAACAACCCCAGACATTCCCTCCGGGAATAAATGGGCGTAACCAGACTACCTGGACCCGAACTCTCAAGAATTCGTAGATCCAGTTCGCTGGTGGCATTCTGCCGTTCCTGTTCCGTGGACATAAAATTCATCACTCCTCGGATTCATCCGGCAATCCGCTGGTCCCATCGGACTCCAGCTGGCGTTGAAGGAGTGGTGCCATTGTCTGTAACAGTGCTGCGTTATCACGTTCTGCATCGCGAACTTTGTCCTGCAGCAACTGTACCTGCTGCCGCAGTCGCTCCAGTTCTTCCTTCGCCGTTGCAACTTCCTTGCGAGCTGCTCTGATCTCACGAATGGCGAGCAACAGTTGATCGTCGCGGTGTTTCAAAAGTTGATTCTGTTCGGCACTCTGCTGACCGAGCGCGTCGAGTTGCCGTTCCAGTTCGCCGATGGTTGTCATCAGCCGCATCGAACGCTCGGTTGCGGTTTCCCCGGGCGACAGACGCAGGTGATTGCCGAGGATCATTGGCGGACCACCGCGATCGGTCGGAAAATTGCCGCCACTCACCACGGGTTGTCGATGAGGAATCAGCGATGGACCTGGAACCCCTGGCAATGGATCAGGTGGCGGAAAACCCTGTGACGGGTCTTCCAGTTGATTGTAGCTTGCCTTTGCAGCGTTCCCGTAGACCGGGATTTGTCCCAGCGGAGTAACGGTCCGTGGAGTGTCCGTCATCGTTTCAGACTTTTTGCCGATCCCAAACGGATTCAGCAGGCTGGAACCGGTTGAACGAGCAACTGTCGATCCCGGACGAACCTCGGTCGGCACGGTAGAGCGTGCGGGTACGTCAGGCATATTTCGTCGCCGGGCATGGTCGTAGGCAAAGGGGGGCACCTTTCCCGCAACGGCCTGAGGTGGCGACGTGACGCCGGGTGTGGGCCTTCCGACTGTCACCCCCGCTGATCGGTTCGACGAGATGTAAGTACTGGTCGAGTAATTTCCGGGCGAGGGTGGAACGTGCGAGTTAGCATCCAGGAATTCACTTTGAGCAAACACGGTGGCTGGTCCGGTTTGCGACAAGACCATTGCCGCAGCGACCGCCATCGATCGCCAACCAGTCAAACGCAGGTCATTCAGTGATCGCGACAACGTACGAGTCATCAGTGACAGTCTGGTTGTTTGCAACATTAGACGGTGCCCTCTTTCAAAATTATTCCGCCACATAGGAGCACCAGATGCGAAACTTCTCGCCACACGAACAGGTGACATCGATTGCCTTGACCAGATCCCCTTCGCGCACCAGGTCGATCGTCGGCTCACCTCCCGCATGATGACCCGCTGTTCCCGAATGCGAACTTCCCACGCGAGCGGTCTCGGACGTCTGGATCACTCGATGCGCAGGGAGTACCGGTTGAGCAGCGGCGCGCAGAAACTTGTCGATTCGAGCAGACATGGCTTTTCTCTCAGGTATCGTCGTTATCATGAGCATTGACGTATTCGCGAAGATGAAGCTGAGCGGCAGCCAGCAACCGCGAT
>CAIWEX010000244.1 GCA_903911795.1 uncultured Schlesneria sp. | reverse complement strand
TCCTGCCCAGCTTCAAAGGCGCATTCGCCCGGACCGCAGGATCACCGGGCTGTTGGAGGCTTTATGAGTTTGGAATCGATCAAACCGCGCATCCTGATCATCGGTGATGGCGGCGTTCCAACCGGGTTTGCTCGAGTGATTCGCAGTATCTTCGAGCCACTGCGCGACGATTTTGAACTTCATCAGTTGGCCACACGATACACAGGTGAAGCTCATGACTGGATGTGGCCACTGATTCCTGCAGGAACTGGCAAGAGTGTTTACGGTTACGATCAGATCAAACCTGTGGTCGATCGAATTCAACCTGACATCATCTTCCTGCTGTACGACATTCCGTTCCAGGTCCCCTACATGAAGATCCTGCGGGAGGATGCTCCTCACGCCCGGATTGTACTTTACTCACCGGTCGAAGCGGGGCCGATCTCACCCGAGATGCTGGAGCATTTGCATGGTGTTGCACGTTATGTCATGTACACAGAATACGGGCGGCGCGAGATCGAAAAATCACTGGCGATCGTTCGTACGCGATTGCCGGATTTTCAGTTTCCTGAATTGCAGGTGATTCCCCATGGAGTCGACTGCGAAACTTTTTTCCCGCTATCGATAGATGCTGATCGAAGTGGATCGATTCCAGAACGTCGGATCACCGCCCGAAAGAGCCTGGGGTTTCAAAACGCCGAGCACGTCGAATCGTTCATCGTATTGAATGCCAATCGCAATATGCCGCGTAAGCGAATTGATATCACGATGCAGGGATTCGCTCAATTTGCCGAGAATAAGCCTCGCAACGTCAAGTTGTATCTGCATATGGCTACCGAAGACACGGGTTGGAATGTCTTGATCCTGGCCAGACGGTATGGAATCTATGACCGCCTGATCATGACGCAGGCCGACAACACACGTCCGGCGTTCACCGACGACAAGTTGAACGTGCTGTACAACGCTTGTGATGTCGGGCTGACGACTACGACTGGCGAAGGGTGGGGAATGGTGAGCTTCGAACATGCGGCAACGCGCGCGGCTCAGGTCATGCCTCGACATACTTCACTCGCGGATCTCTGGTCGGGCGCTGCGGAATTCGTTGACCCGGTGATGACGCTGACAAACGCGGGCAACCTGACGGATGCCTACATCGTCTCTCCGGCAGGAGTCGCGGCAGCCCTGGAACGACTGTATCAGAATGAGGACTATCGCAATGAACTTGCTGAAGCAGGTTTCAAAAATGCCAGGCGCCCCGAATATCGATGGGGCGCCGTTGCGTCCGCATGGAAACAGCTATTCCAGGAATTGATGAGTCGCTGACGACCAAACGGGCAGTCCTGCTCGCTTCGAACGCCGGCCCACCATCAGGAAACGTCGAGAAGTGATGGTGGGCCGGCGCGGTTGGGTGGCAGGGGCGCACTGGCTTTGCAGAAGCGGGTGCGCCCCGCCACCCCGTCGTCCACAGCCAATACCGTCTGCCAGGTCAGCACCTGAAAAAGCTCAGCCGAAATACATACCAACGGTAACAACCTTACCTGTTCCCGTCTGAGGAATCGTGATCGAGAATGTCTTTGCACCTCCGTCGGGTGCGATGAAGACATTGACATTCGATTGGTTGTTGTAGTTGGCTTCCTGCGACTCATTTGCATCAATGGCACCGCAATCGGC
>CAIWEX010000243.1 GCA_903911795.1 uncultured Schlesneria sp. | reverse complement strand
ACGACGCTCGCCGATAGCTGTGATCGCTGCAGTTGTGTTCGAATCGACGTTCCCAGTACGTTTCGTAGTCAGGTTCGCCGCTTTGCCGGGCAAACTGCTCGTAGATCGAAACCGACTGCTCGGGACTCCACCGATCAACGTGATCCACTTCGCGCGAGGATTCGCCATCGGATTCGACTTCTGTGGCATCCTGACCCTCAGGTTCGGCATCTTCCTTCTGCTCAGCCTCAATGGCGTCGCGACGAGCCTGTTCGATTCGTTCGGCTTCAATATCCTGCAGAGCCAGAAAAATGTCGGAAGGGAGATCGATGAACTCCACTTTCGCATTGTTTTCGCTGGCCCACATCATCGCCTGATACTCGGGACTGTACCGAGCCAGAGGGTAAACGAGTGTCCGCACCGGCAACGTGTCCGTGTACGCCAGGATGGCGATCGGAGGCTTGGTCGCCTTGCGAGTCATGTGTGCCACAAGGTCATTGGCGTCAGCGAGTCCCTCAATGAGAACGACTTTCGGTCGGATCTCGTCGAGATAGCGGCGCAGATGCCAGGCACCTCCGGGCGAGAGATGCCTGACGCCGAAAACGGGAATTTGCCAGCTCATGGTGTCACCAGTCCCGTTCTGCAATCAGCCGTTATGCTCAGTACAGGAGGTGAACAGAGGTCGCCATTCGGCCCCTCGTTTTTTCATCACGTTGGCCAGGTATTCCTGCCAGACGACGCGGTCTTTCTCTTCGTCTTTCACGATCGAGCCTTGCAGACCCGCAGCGATATCGTGTGACGTCACTTCCCCCGAACCGAAGTTGCCCGCCAATGCCATACTGTTGGCCAGCACCGAAATCGCTTCGGCCGTCGAGAGAACCCCTGAAGGACTTTTGACCTTGTTCTTACCATCCAGCGTCTGGCCGAGCCGCAGCTCACGGAAGATCGTCACAACCTTTTCGATCGCTTCGTCGGCAGGCAAATGAGCTTTCAGTTCCAGATTCGCAGCCAGTTCACGCACGCGTTTACGTACGATGTCCATTTCGGTCTCGAGCGAATTCGGTGTCGGGAGAACGATAATGTTAAATCGCCGTTTGAGTGCCGCGGACATGTCATTCACACCGCGATCCCGTGTATTCGCAGTCGCAATGACAGAGAAGCCTTTCGCGGCAGGGACTTCCGTTTCCAGTTCTGGAACCGAGATTCGCTTTTCGGACAGGAGCGAAATGAGCGCGTCCTGCACTTCCGACGCACAACGTGTGATTTCTTCGAAACGGGCCAGGCTACCTGATTCCATCGCCCGGAAAATGGGACTCTTGATCAGGGCATTATGGCTGGGGCCATGCGCGATCAACATCGCATAGTTCCACGTGTATCGAATCTGCTCTTCGGTCGTTCCGGCGGTTCCCTGAACCACTTTCGTCGAATCTCCATTGATCGCGGCGGTGAGATGTTCCGAGAGCCACGATTTGGCGGTTCCCGGTTCACCGAGCAACAACAGAGAGCGGTCCGTGACCAGGGTCGAGATCGCAATCTCGACCAGACGCTGATGTCC
Source organism: uncultured Schlesneria sp. (assembly GCA_903911795.1). Lineage (GTDB taxonomy): Bacteria > Planctomycetota > Planctomycetia > Planctomycetales > Planctomycetaceae > Schlesneria. The sequence continues at coordinate 1,604 of CAIWEX010000243.1, read as the reverse complement.
GATGTACTTGGGGGTGACGTCGAGTTTTCCTGCCTTTCCCCCGCAGATATAGGTCAACACGGCTCGCGGCGACATCTTCCAGCCGGGTGGTCGCTCGTACTTGTCCTCTTTGGCCAGTGCTTCGAGTTCCTCGGCAAACAGGACCTCAGCAGGAACCCGCAGCATCTTCGAATCAACCCCACCATTGCTGGCGGCAGGTTCAGCATCGTCAGTCTTTTTCTTGGCCATGATTTCTCACTCGTTTTGAGATGTTGTTCGTTGATTGCTTGCTAGTAGTGGTTGTCGCACACCATTCAACAGTCGCTGGGCGTTAGCCTATGGTTTCCGAAGTTCGTTGTTCGTGATTACTCATAACCGGACGCTGGCGCGTTCCGGCTGATGTCGTTTTAGAAATTCAACGGATGTCATTCATCCGATTTGTTTCGAAGTGTGTTGATCGGTTCGAGCAACTCGTCGACCACCTTTTCATTGAGTTCAGGGAGCAGTTCTTCCAGTTGTTGCACCGCAGACTTGGGAAGGTCAGGAATCAACCGTGAAATCCAGTAGACACCCCAGACCAGCTTGCTTTTGCCATGCTTTTTCAAGACTGAGACCAGACAGTCAGTCGCTTGCGGATGTTTGACACGAACCATCGTGGCGAGAAATTCACCGCAATCGTACAGATCCTTGGATTTCTTGAGTTCCGCCGCAAATGATTCCGAAAGGAACTCATTGCAGCCAGCATGACCGGGCCGCGCCAAAGCCTGGACAAGTTCAGGGCTCTTGATCTGAATGGCGACGTCCAGCCAGCGAGGATCCCAGGTCACCCCTTCTGGAGTCAGCGAATCACTTTCATCATCGAAATCATCCAGATCCTCGTCGTCGACAACTGTCCGCCTCCACATCCAGGGTGAAGCCATTGATGTGGCGAGTTCTGACCGTCTGGACCATGCCGGATCGCGACCCTTTTTCTTTTCATCAACTTTCGCGAGCAGATAGGGCGAAAACGTATCGAAAACAGCTGCAGGCTTCATGCACCGTGTCGCAGCCTGTAGAGCGTCCACAAGGCATTCCGGAGAGAGCGATGCATGGGCCGCTACAAGTGCCTCCTGACACTTCTTCGACGCGGCAATCATCAGTTCACTGATCCGGTTGTTGATATCCAGGCCGCTCGGTTCCCCTTTCATCGCCAGCAGGGCTTCGCGACGCGCAAAGGTTTTCAGCAGGAACGCCTCGGTCAGCTTGTCATCCCGTTCATCCAGGCACATCATCAGCGTTGTGATTCGATCCGCATGTTTGCTGCTTTCCTTTTTGTCCTTTGTGGCTAGTCCGGCTTCAATCTGCGTGTCAATTTCCGTCAGGACGTATTGCAGTAGCTTCGGATTCCGATTCTTGCGAAGAGGCCGAACGGCCAACACCAGGTCACTCCCCGCCAGTGCTTTCTGCAGGGCTTCAACGGCTTCGGGCGCATCCACACGGGTCAGTGCCGACAGTGCCGCAGCCCGGACATCTTTGGCTTTAGCTTTGGCCTGCTCAAGCAGATATGTCAGGTCTTCGGGAGCGTCACCCAAACATTGAATGGCCACGACTTTCATCTCTTTCGAGCCTTCGTCGAGTGCCTGTTT
>CAIWEX010000242.1 GCA_903911795.1 uncultured Schlesneria sp. | reverse complement strand
CGATCACCCCCTGTGGGACCTGGCTTCCCCCTGGACCATCGAAAAAGGCGACAGGATATCCGTTGACGACGCGTTTCAGGGCTGGAAACTGGTGCCGGCACCAGTCGAGTGGAAAATCGCGGATGGTCATTTGATGAGTATTCTGTTTAAGCGACTGCGCGATGACGGCAGTCGAAATAGTAGTTTTTGAAAACCTGGCCGGGACAGTGAATCAGGGTGGCCGGGGCTGGAGCGTCATCGCGAAGCCCCGGTCGTCAGAATTACGCCTGAAGTCTCACACGTCTCTTCGATCCAGCCTGCCGAGACAGCGGACGAATCGAAGAGAACCGGACGCTAGCGAGTTCCGGCTGAGGGGTTATCTGAATTAGGCGTTACTTACCCAATGTCGATTTGAAAAGCTTCAGCATGTCGGCCCAGCTTTTCTCGTCAGCTTCCTTATTGTATTTCAACATCTCAATCCCGTGACTGTCGGCATCGGGGACAGTAAAGCTGTGACGAGCGCCTGGGTACGAAATGAATTCGTACTTTGCTTCTCCCTTGTCGAGAGATTCTTTAAACGACTTGATGGCCATTTCGGGGATGAATTTGTCATCTGCTCCGTTGCAGATCAGAATTCGAGATTTGGCGGCTTTCACCTGTTCTGGTGTCGGTTGGACCAGACCACCATGAAAACTGGCGACAGCCTTCAAGTCGGTCCCGGCGAACGCCAGTTGCTGAACCGTTGAACCGCCGAAGCAGTAACCGATCGCGGCGACCTTGGATTTGTCACATTCCGGCTGCGACGTTAAAACATCCAAAGCGGTCAAACCTCGCTTGCGCCAGTCTTCGACGTTCGAACGAACCTTTGTCGCCATCTCACCCGCATCTTTGGGGTGATTGACGGTCTTACCTTCGCCATACATGTCGGCCGCAAACGCGATGTATCCCAGCTTCGCCAGCATTTCTGCCCGACGCTTGGCATAGGCATCCAGCCCCCACCATTCGTGGAAAACCAGAACACCAGGTCGTGCCCCCTCAATCGCATCGTCCCACGCCAGGAAGCCATGACATTCCAGATCACCATGTTTGTAAGTGACCTGCTTTGTCTTCACAGCAGCGTCTGCTGCGATCCCCATTGCCAATACCGCTGTCACCGTCAAAAACGAACGCCACATTGCTTTTCTTCCGTAAAAAACAGGTCGAGTCAAATACTTCACTGGAATCCCGCGTTCCACTAACCATGCCACGGCACGTCGTTTCGAGTTCGACCAACCAGCCGGAACGCGCTAGCGTCCGGTTTGAACTATGGGCTCGCCGCAGCAGCTGATGGACCAAAGCCCCAAAAAGTTGTACAAACCGATTTACGCCGCCTCCCACTGGAGCCACAGGAACGTGATCGGTTATGATACCGGGGCTGCAGTTCGTAATGAAGCGGAAACGCAAGTTGTTCGAAATCGGTTGACTCGACAAAGGAATCTCATGGCTCAGTTCCTCACTCAGCGCTGGTTGATGAATCGACGTCATGTCTTGCGAGGGCTCGGTGTCTCGCTGGCGCTCCCCTTGCTGGACTGCATGAAGCCACTGCATGCCGCCGACATTAATCGACCCAAGCGCAGCGTGTTTATCTACCTGCCGAATGGTGTGAATACGATCGACTTCCAGATCACTCAGTCTGGTGCCGACTACAAATTTTCGAAGTCGCTGATGCCTCTGGAGAAGTTCCGGGATCGTGTCACCCCGATCAGTGGTCTGTACCACCCCCATGGCCTGGGGCATCACCATAATTGCAGTTCCATCTGGCTGACCGGTGGCAAGATCGGCCAGTCCGAACGTAACACCATCTCCATTGACCAGTTGATGGCTCAGGTGACCGCTCCGCAAACCCGCTTTTCGTCACTCGAATTGAGCAACCAGGGGCATTCGCTCGCATACAGCTCCGATGGAATCCAGCTTCCTGCCCAAGGGAATCCGAGTGTTGTATTCCGCGAGTTGTTTGAAGAACCTCAGGGTGGGACCGCAAAGCAGCGCCGAAGTCTGCAGCGACGGGGCAGCGTGCTGGATGCGATTCTCGGCGAAGCCCGAGCACTGGGCGATCAGTTGGGGACAGACGATCGAGGCCGTTTGGATCAGTATCTGACATCGGTCCGGGAAGTCGAAATCCGGACCCAGCGAGCCGACAAATGGCTCGATACCCCGCGTCCCAAAATTGATCCGGCGGATCAGTCACGCCTCAACCGGGATATTTCCCTGGACAGACTGGGGGAGTATCTCAGGACGATGTACGACATCATCGTGCTATCGTTCCAGACCGATCTGACACGTGTGGCAACCTTCAGTACCGGTAACGAAGGGACTGGCCCGGCTGTTCCCGAAATCGGAGTGAAGCAGGATCGCCACTCCCTGTCACATCACAACGCCAATCCCAAGTTGATGCAGGATCTGACGGCCAGCGACACCTTCAACATTCAGCAGTTTGCTTATTTCCTGGATCGATTGAGTCAGGTGAAGGACGCTGATGGTCCACTAATCGATTCGACGATGGCCCTGTACGGAAGCGGGATGGCGTTCGGTCACAGTCATGGAAACGCGAACCTGCCAATTATCCTGGCAGGTGGTGGTGGACTCGGCTTCAAGCACGGGCGGCATATCGATTTCAACGCCAAAGCCAAGCCCGACGGATACACCTACGATCTCGACAATCACGCCAAGCACTATGCGATCTGCCATAGTCCCGTTAATTCGAAAGCACTCCTCAGCAATCTGCTGCTGACGATGGCTCAGAAGATGGATGTCCCGACCGAGAAATTTGCCGACAGCAACGGCACCACCTCGGAACTGATCTGACGCCAGCCTTGCGCAACTTCATCAAGCCAATTACAACTTGTCGTACTTCAGGAGTTTGTCATGGGTCCAGTTAGCAATTCACGTCGAGAATTCATCCTTGGCGGCATCGCCGCAACGGCATCGCTGGCAACGTACGTCCCCGCGCATGTGCTCGGACTTGAAGGAAACGTTGCGGCGAACGAAAAAATTTCGCTCGGCATTATCGGTATCGGGCCTCGCTGCACGTACGACCTGAAGGCAATGCTGCCGTTTCAAGATGTTCGCTGCGTGGCAATTGCCGACGTGCAGGCCAGTCGTCGCGATGCAGGCAAGAAGCTTGTTGATCAGCATTATGGAAACAGTGACCTCAAACTGTACCGCGACTTTCGCGAACTGCTGGATCGAAAGGATATTGATGCCGTACTAATTGCCACCGGTGATCGCTGGCACGCCGCCGCTTCGATTCTCGCGGCGAAAGCGGGAAAGGATGTCTACAGCGAAAAGCCGTGCGGGATCACCATCGCAGCCTGCCAGGAACTGGCCGAAACGATGCGCCGTGAAAAGCGAATCTTCCAGGCGGGGACTCAACGGCGCAGCGTCCCCAACTTCCAGCAGGCGGTCGAATGGGTCCATTCGGGTAAGCTTGGCAAACTTCAGACGATGCACGCCTCGGTCTATATTCCGACACTCGATAACAACTGGCTGCCCGCTCAACCGACACCCGCACGCGACGTAGTCGACTGGAATCTCTGGCTGGGCCCCGCCGCATGGCGACCGTTCAATCAGCAGTATGTCGATGGCAAATGGCGAGGTCAGTGGGACTTCGATTCCGGCGCACGGTTGCTCGATTGGGGCGCACACACGGTTGATCTCTGCCAGTGGGCCAATCGCGCCGACGACACGATGCCGATCGAATACGAACCAACCGAAAAGAATATCGTCTGCCGCTACGCGAACGGTGTGAAGCTGATTATTGACTTCCTGCCAACCCCGTTCGGTAATCGTGACCCTCATTACATCACGCGATTGGGAACCTGCCCCGTTCGGTTCATTGGTGAGGGGGGATTTGTAGAAACGGGAGATGAAGGCGAAATTGTGGTCGAACCAGAATCGCTGCAGAAGGACGTTCCTGAAGCCAGCAAGCGAGTTCGTGGCCTGGACGTTTCGGCCCATGCCCGAAACTTCTTTGATTGCATTCGGACTCGCAAACCGACGGTCGCCAACCCCGACGTGATGCGACGTTCGCACATCGCCTGCCACGCAGCGGCGATCGCCTGGATTCTGAATCGAAAGCTGAAGTTCGATCCCGTCAAAGAAGTCTTCGTCAACGACGACGAAGCCAATCTGCTGCGGTCGCGAGGAACGCGAGACTGGGCCTCGGTCATCACAGGCTGAACGGGGTGCCGAAACTTTGATTTGGAATTGATGTCAGGTGGCCAGGGTTGGGATGCTTGAAATCCCCCCAAACCACTAATCAGCAGGCCCGGCGATGTCGCAATCGCCGGCCTGATGTGGGCTG
>CAIWEX010000241.1 GCA_903911795.1 uncultured Schlesneria sp. | reverse complement strand
GGAACTACGGTCTGCGACGCCTTCAGCGTCGTATGCAAGCCATGCTCGTATAGTGACTCAGACGGATTTGGCCTGCACCTGGCTTCTTCAAATTTGATCAGCCGTCCGGCGTATCGAGGCAGTACTTCAACCGTTCCACCAGTTCGCATGGCACGCGAGACAACCATGTTTCGTCGACGAGTCCAACTCGCATGAGATCACGAATGTGAGTCCGGTCGTGATCGCGGTTTGAGATGAGTTTCATGCGGACCAGAGCATCCAGATTCTAGATAAAATAATTGGGGCCGCGTTCTCGCTCTTCGACATCGGGGGCAGGTAACAGATATTCTGGACGGACTTTTTGTCCTGCAAGTACCATGTGGATCGCATCGCCAGACTTGCCCTCAGGTCCATCGTGAAATGCAACAATTCCAAGCGTGGTGCGTTTTTGGAAACCCGATGCCACCAGCGCCGCTTCCGCAAGATCGAGATCTGTTGGCCTCAACAGGATATCAACATCTTTCGTAAAGCGAATCATCGATTCGTCAATTCGGGACACCCAGTTTGCGACCGCGTTTCCACCGATGACTGCATACGGAATTCCAGCGGCATCAAGGCCTGCGGTCGCCCGGTTAAGCCGCTCGGTGATTTTGTCCACGGTGCGGAATACCCTTTCTAAATCGAAAGGCCCGAGTTTTGGAGATGCGGCAGTCATCAAATGTCCTGGCAATTCTGTTATTCAGTACGGCCCGAAACCAGGAACTCATCTTTGGCAATCACGAGTCGCGACTAGCGATTTTACCAGACGTCCGAAGCTTGCCACGGCAATCTCTCAGAAGCCCCGTGGAGTGGTCCGTGCAGCCGCATTGTTAGGCGGTGATCGATTCACCAGTTGAACCCGTGCCGAATCGATTTAACAAAGTCAGGGCATTCAAACATTACTTCTGAAGCCTCACTCGGAACAGCAAAGGCTTGCTGAATGAAGTCTGGAGGAATGAAGATGTATACAGGGCCCACCGGCCATTCCATCACGGGAGCAAACCCGTCTTGGTCCGTGACCCCGCCTCCTTTTTGGCAACAGACTTTCCCCATCGCCGCCTCTTCGGTTGCACCAAAGTTGATTGGCACTCCCTGAAGTGGCTCGCCGGTCCAATGATCCACAACGCGCACCCTGATCTCACCGTCCGAGCACGAAGCACCGAAATCTGAGAATTCAGGATCGTTCATGAAGCAGCCTGCCACTCGACGGATTCTGCGCCGCATAACGATAAGTATAAGCTGCCGGGGCCGCCTGCAAGACCTTAATGCCGCGCGAAACCAGGAAGCGGCCCCGGTCAGCTTCATCCGTTGGTTCGCTGCTGCCCCGGCCAGTTGAACTCGTCGTAAGTCCACCACTTCTTGTCCCGGACGGCCGTATTCGCCGAGAGCAGTTGGTCGATGGCTTCTTGCAATGCCGCGATTCTTGCGGACGTATCAACCGTCCACAACAACCAGCGACGGATTCTCGGTTGATGGGGTTCGATGAAACACAGAAACCCATCATCAGGATACTCGTCGTAGTTCCCGCATCCAATCCACAGACTGAACGCGTCATTTTTGACGGGCACCACCCAGCCCCAGTCTTCCGCGAACGGGTCCAGCAACTCGAACCCTTTTTGCTTCAGACCACTGACAAGGAACTCTGCCACGCGTTTACCGTATCGCCCGGGATTGATTTCATCCTCCTCGCCGTCGTATGGAGGAAATGCGTCAGTGCGAAATTCGACGTGCGTCTTCATCAGTTTTTGCAACGAACACATAGTCGACCGAAGAAATACGGTAAAACATCACCGAAGTTTTACGGTATATCAAGGGATTGTCAACGTTGATGGGTCATGCACGGCAATCAGTTGCGACGAATCGCGGCCAGCGAATTCATGTAATCCGCCGCTCGCTACTGCATTATTTTAGAAAAGCCCATGCAGTGGTCCGCCGCGTGCAGCCAGTTCGTCGACTCGTCGACTCACCGCCGGGTCTTCGATCAGCGGGGGTGCGTGATGGGGTTTGATTCTTGCATCAATCACCAGCGGGCCGGTGCAGCCCCAGTGCTTCTGGTCGATGAACACACCGATACCATCGATGTCTGCTGCGGGGTTCGAACGTGTGAAGATGACCCACAGCAAGTTGTTTAATGTCTTCGCCGCGAATTCGCTGTCGTCGACAAGCACGATCATTGGAAACCCGTATTCGTTCAGGCTGCCAATCGGTCCACGAGTCAGTTCGCTGCCAACTTGCGCCACTGATGTGGCAGATTTCTCAACGACAATGATCCCCGGCAGGGCGACGCGAGGATTCCGATAGCCGTCGGGAAAGTGCCAGTCGCCTGGAATCTCAGTTCCAAGATTCCGGCGTTTGGGACCAGCCGCTGCAATGACAAGTTTTGAACCTTGATTGAATCCGCTGCCCGAATAATCGAGTGTGTCAATTGTCGTCCGCGTCTGGAAGTGCAGATCGTTTTGCCAGTCCACTCGTTCGAGCAAATGCCGTAAGAAGGCTGGGATGTCGTGAATGTCCAACTCCGGGTTGTCTTCGCCCGCGACGATCAGCAGGTACTTTGCCAGTGACAACTGGCCCTGGCCCAGGATCGCATTGGCGGTCGTCAGCAGTTCTTGAGGTGACCGCTTTGCGGCGTACGGAACATAACGCTCACTGCCAATTGCCAGCAGCAGAGGATGGACTCCAGCAGCATCAACGGCGTGAATGGCTTTGACCCCGGCAATCACGGTTGGAATGATTGGCCCGGTGATTTCATGAATGATCTCTCCGAATGACGTGTCTTCCTGCGGAGGACGTCCGACCACCGTAAACGGCCAGATCGCATCCCGCCGGTGGTAGACATGCTCAACTTCCAGAAAAGGGAACTGGTGCTGCAGGCTGTAATAGCCCAGGTGATCGCCAAACGGTCCTTCAGGTTTTGTGCGACTGGGGTCGATCGTCCCTGAAATGCAGAAGTCGGCATCTGCGTAGATCGGCAGGCCTCGCTGGCCATGGCTGGTTCGTGGGACAACCATTCGCACCGGTCGTCGTCCCAGCGCGGCAGCAAACAACAGTTCTGACAATCCTTCCGGTAATGGCATCACTGCAGAGAGGGTCAACGCCGGAGGCCCTCCCACAAAAATATTGACGGGTAACTTCTCACCGCGACGAATGGCTGCGGCATGGTGAACACCAATGCTGCGATGGATCTGGTAATGCAGTCCCACCTCACGGTTGGGAAGGTAATCATTACCGCTCAATTGGACGCGGTACATTCCCAGGTTCGAGTTCTTGAAACCGGGGTGATCCGGGTGTTCCGTGTAGACTTGGGGCAACGTGACAAAAGCTCCGCCGTCCCTGGGCCAACTCTTCAGTTGGGGCAACTGGTCAAGAGTCGTTTCGCACTCCATCACGGGACCGGTGCGGGCTCGTCGGATCCACATGGACCACAGAGTTCGCGGCAGTCCAAGGTAACGTAGCGGATGTTTAGCGAGTTCGCCCGGGTCGATTTTCAGTTCCACCAGTCGGCGAACCGCTTCCAGGGAATCTCGAAACAGGAATCGCGTTCGATCGATGGTCCCAAACAGATTCGAGACCATCGGAAAGCGACATCCCTTCACGTTTGTGAAGAGAAGTGCGGGGCCACCTGCTGCGTAGACCCGGCGCTGGATCTCGGCAGCCTCCAGATTGGGATCAATCTCGGCTTCGATCCGAACCAGATGCCGATGCCGCTCAAGATCGCGGACACATTCCTGAAGACTGCGGTAACCCATAAGAAGTTAAGTCACATTTCCAACAACGGACAGATTTTCGCGATGCTGCAACGATAAAGAGATGATCGATTTTAGCAGTTATGACCACTCGCGGGTAACATTTCGGTCAGGCTCGTTAAAATTCAGCAAGGAGCGAAGTGGAGAGGGGCTGGGTGGGAGACGTCAGGATGCCCGCGCCGAACGAGAAGCACATACCACGAGCGACCGGCGGAAACTGAAATCCGGAAGACCTGAAACGCAGAGACGCAAAGGTGCAGAGACGCAGGGGAAAAATATCAAAATCAATTCCTCTGCGACCCTGCGCCCTTGCGTCTCTGCGTTACCTTCTTTTTTCTGACGCTCGCTCAATGCGCGGCCTGCAAATCAGGAAACGCCGAGGCCGCGGAGATCGCTGAGCAAAGGCTGGAGAAAGTGACTGCTACAGCCTTTCGCCTCAGCGTCCTCTGCGCTTCAAAAGCAATTTTAAAAAAAGAAAAGAAGTGGGGCAGAACGATGAAGGGCAGGATGATCGAAGAAATCAGAATCATGATTCTTCATCGTTCTGCCCCACATCGTTCTGCCAATACCTGGCTTTCATGAAAGC
>CAIWEX010000240.1 GCA_903911795.1 uncultured Schlesneria sp. | reverse complement strand
GTCTGCTGGTCGCACCTGTCATGCAACAACAGTTCAACCAGACCGATGATCGTCGATCGATCCGGCCAAGTCGTGGCGTGACCTGCTTTGACTGTCACGCGAATGGACACACGAATGCCTCGACGCATCTGGCTGGAGACGTCCGTCCTCAGGAATTCCGGCACCGACTCGACACCCCGACGCTACGCGGCCTCAACATTCAACGTCTTTTCGGCTCACAACGGGCCTTGAAAAGCGTCGAAGATTTTACGGAGTTCGAACAACGCGGTGCCTATTTCGACGGTGATCCAATTCTCGCTACGAAAAAAGGAGTCAATATCCTCGAACGTGGCAGTCAGGTTCACTTCATGGCCGAGTTTCAGGAACTATTGGACTTCCCGCCAGCTCCGAAGCTAAACGTGTTCGGAAAACTTGATCAGAAGCTTGCGAGCGAACAGGAGTTGCGAGGGGAGACATTGTTCTTTGGCAAGGCTCAATGCTCGATTTGCCATCCAGCTCCGTACTATACGGACAACCTGATGCACAACATGAAGACCGAGCGATTTTACAAATCGAGAACAGTCAATGGTCACACAATGATTGGCGATGGTCCGATCAAGACTTTTCCACTGCGCGGCATCAAGGACTCACCACCGTATCTGCACGATGGACGTCTGCTCACTCTCGACGACACCGTGGAATTCTTCAACCTGATTCTCGAACTCAAGTTGACGGTGGATGAAAAAACAGACCTCGTCGCATTCCTGCGAGTCCTTTAATTCGCCCTGACCAGCGACAAACGCGACCCTCATACTCTTTCTGAAACACCCTTTCCCATTCACGGTCATCATTGATCGTGTTCGACGGGATACTGAACGGAACCACGACGATGAGCACAATCACCACAACTGATAATACACAGCTTTACTTCAAAGACTGGGGAAAGGGGCAACCCGTCGTCTTCAGCCATGGATGGCCATTGTCTGCGGATGCCTGGGACGACCAGATGGTCTATCTGGCGACCCACGGCTACCGCTGCATCGCCCCCGACCGCCGGGGACATGGCAGATCGAGTCAACCGTGGAACGGTAACGAGATGAACACCTATGCTGATGATCTCGCGTTGATCGTCAAGACGCTCGATCTCAAAGACGTAATCCATATCGGGCACTCCACCGGGGGTGGCGAAGTCGCGCGTTACATCGGCCGCCACGGTACGCAGCGCGTAGCCAAGGCGGTGTTGATCGGCGCCGTTACGCCACTGATGTTACAGACACCAGCCAACCCAGGGGGATTGCCGATCGAAAAATTTGATGAAATCCGTGCTGCGGTTCTGGCTGACCGTTCGCAATTTTTTCGGGATTTGAGCGAACCGTTTTACGGTGCCAACCGACCGGAAACCAAAGTCTCACAAGGTCTGCGAGATTCATTCTGGATGCAGGGGATGCAGGCAGGCTTCAAATCCGTAATCGACTGCATCAAGGCCTTCTCAGAAACGGACTTTACTGACGATCTCAAGAGATTTGACGTGCCAACACTGATTCTTCACGGTGGCGACGATCAAATCGTTCCAATCGAAGCGTCGGCAATCCTTACGTCGAAATTGGTAAAGGGCTCGGTCCTGAAAGTCTATCCCGGAGCACCCCATGGTTTGTGCGCCACGCAAAAAGACGAAATCAACAAGGATCTGCTCACCTTCTTTAAGCAATAGCACGAATAACAGCCGTACAGACACACTCACGAACGAGATCACACGCAATTGAACGTGGCCTCGCCGAATGCCCGGTCATACCCGGTCTCTTCGCGAGAATCACAAGAGAATCCGTTTGCTATTACGCTGCGACTTCGTACGATGAAGTGCGTTGGAGACACGCCAACACGTTGGAAAACTGAATAGAAAGCAACTCGGTCACGTCCGAGGGGCTGATTACGAAGTAGGCCGATGCGACGAAATACGTTGAGTATTCCGTCGCGTCGGCTTTTTTCATTTCCGTCTCATGACTGAACTGACATTAAAGGAAAATGATGATGTGTAAAAGCAGAGGTCTGAGCGACTCCACGCCCCTTCGGTTTCGAAATGTTGTCATGATCGCGTTGCTGGTAACAATTTCAGGACCGTCCCTGAGTTGGGCTCAAACGCAGAAGAATTCCGATGTCAAGGAAGTGAGTCCCGACTCCGATGATGAATTGGATCGCGGTCGAATTGAAGTGTCGAGTTCTGTGCTGCATTCGAAAGTTGTTTCCGAAAAAAGCGATCTCGTTGGGGAAATCTCAGATCTGTTACTGGACTTGCAACACGGTCATATCGCGACGGTCGTGATGACTCGTCAATCTTTGCAAGCTGGGAAAACGCAAAGGATTGCTGTTCCGTGGAGGGTGTTGTCGAGGAATCGGGAAAATGTCATTCAGATACGATGCTCGGCAGAAAAGCTCGCTCGCGCTCCTGAACTCGATTCCAAGGATGCCACACTGTTGACTCGGCGCTGGGCATCATCGGTGTACGATCATTTTGGAATTAAAGAACGGACGATCAACGAAGACAAACCAAAGTCTGATGTCGACTATCAGCTCGTTCGTGCAACCTCACTCGAAAATATTCGAGTGAGCAATTTAGGCGGAGCAGAACTCGGCCACATCGCCGGATTTGCCATCGCGAAGCGCGATGGGCTCATCCTGTATGCAGCATTGAAAGTGACAGTCAAAGATCAAGGATTGCAGGGAATTCCGTTAAGTGCGTTCATCGTCAAACCGCCGAAAAACGAATGGTTACTCGACATCTCGGAAGCAGCACTCGTCGAGCGGACGGGATTTCCAATCTCCACGTGGCCAGCGACGGTTGATCGCGGATGGTCGGAGTACGTACACGTGCTTTACGGTCGACCTGTTTTCGAAGGTGTCAGATCGGCACCAAATGCTGTCGCTGTCAAACCGTGAGGCATTTCACGGCCGACTGGTTCGGCATTCGCTCTTGATGTCGAGTCACGCCAGAAGCTGTACTTCCTCGTCGGAACTTTGGCGGACAACCAAGCATCAATCCCCCCACCACAACCTAACCCACGCAGCGCTGTCAGTGGTTTTGAGAACTCGTTGGAGCACTTTCCCAGGATGCTCGTGTCGGATGGAGGGGGGGGCATTTTTCAGGATTCTGGGACTTGCCGTGCAATTTATCAATTGCTACCATCCCGCAATAGTGGACAAGACGATCTACTAGTCGTGTTTTGAAGCAGGTGGAACGGCTGATATCCAGACGCCGTGATTCTTGTCGCGAAGCTTCATTTTTCCAGGGGGTCTCAAGATGTTCTGTAACCAGTGTGAACAAACTCAAAATGGAACCGGCTGCACAGAGATCGGGGTGTGCGGCAAAGACCCCGACATCCAGTCCTTGCAGGAGATCCTGCTCTATGGAGTCAAAGGAATGGCGGCATATGCCCACCATGCACGACGACTCGGCAAGACAGACGAAGGGGTCAATGCGTTCATTGAAGAAGCATTGTTCGCGACGGTCACGAACGTCAATTTTGACATGGAGAGCCTATTCGAACTGGTCCTCGAATGTGGCAAACAAAATGTTCGAGTGATGCAGATGCTCGACGAAGGGCACACCGAGCGATTCGGTGCTCCAACGCCAACGGTCGTCTACGAAGGGACCAAAGCCGGACCGGGAATTCTCGTCACGGGGCACGACATGGCCGACCTGTCGGATCTGCTCGATCAGGCTGCAGGCCAAGGGGTCAACGTCTACACTCATGGGGAAATGCTGCCCGCTCACAGCTACCCGAAGCTGCGGGCACATTCACATCTTGCCGGACACTACGGCGGACCGTGGCAGAATCAGCAGTGGGAGTTCCCCGCATTCACCGGTCCGATTCTCGCCACAACGAATTGCATTCTGATTCCCCCCGATTCGTACAAAGATCGGCTCTTCACAACCCGAGTCACCGCTGTGCCCGGTGGTAAGCGGATCATGACGAATGACTTTTCGGAATTGATCGCCATGGCGAAGGCTTCGCCTGCACTTCCGGAACGCAAGGTGAAGGAATCGACGATCGGCTTCCATCACAGCGTGATTCTCAGCCTGGCTGACAAGATCGTCGCCGCGGTGAAATCCGGAGAAATCAAGCGGTTCTATTTGATCGGCGGTTGCGACGGTGCAGAACTGGGCCGCAACTACTACACCAAGCTGGCTCAAGCCGCTCCGCACGAGTCGGTCATTCTGACGTTGGGTTGTGGCAAGTATCGCATCCGCAATCACGACTATGGCACGGTTGCTGGTCTGCCGCGATTCCTGGACATGGGTCAATGCAACGACGCTTACGGAACCGTCAAAGTGGCTCTCGGCCTGGCAAGCGCCTTCAACTGCGGGATCAACGACCTGCCGCTGTCGATCGTACTGTCGTGGTTCGAACAGAAGGCGGTAGCCGTGTTGCTTAGCCTGTTCGCTCTGGGTGTCAAAGGAATTCGATTGGGCCCGGTCCCGCCAGCATTTGTTTCTCCCAATGTCTTCAAGATCCTGCAGGAAAAGTTCGACCTGAAACTGATCGAAGCCGCTGTAGGGCAACAGCATCAGCGAAACCCCGCGCAGCGCGAATATCCCCAGCAGCATCAGGCGCG
>CAIWEX010000239.1 GCA_903911795.1 uncultured Schlesneria sp. | reverse complement strand
CTCAGATATTCGCCAAAATGCCCAAGACAACAGCATAACACCTCGACATCAATCGCTTGGATTCAAGTACTTCGGTTTCAGGTGCTGAAGCGTATCGAACGCATGATCAACGTGCCGATCAGATTCGTTAGGCGAGGTTCTTGAAAGATCGCGGTGGGATCAAATTACCCACTAATCACCCTCTCACTCGCATTTCGTTTAAATGGAAAACCAATGAGTATTGTTTACGTCCTGACCAACCCAGTCATGCCAGGTCTGGTTAAAATTGGTCGTACCATGCAAGAGGATGCGGCCATACGCATTGCCCAACTTTACACAACGGGTGTTCCGGTTCCATTCGAAATTGCATTCGCTGCCAAAGTCGAAAATCCGGAGGAGGTTGAGAAAGCCCTCCACATCGCATTCACTCCCAATAGAGTCAACCCAAAGCGTGAGTTCTTTCGAATCGACCCCGAACAAGCCATTGTCATACTCAAATTGCTTCACGTTGAGGATGCAACGAAAGTCATTAGTCAGCAGCCCACGGGGCTCGATCCCGAGTCAGTCGCTGCGGGCGCTCAGCAAAGTTCCCGCCGGCCGAATCTAAACTTCGTCGAAATGGGGATCCCAATTGGAGCAACCTTACAGTCGGTGCACGGTGACGTAACAGTTTCAGTGGTTGATGCGCGCCGGGTTCGACTTGGTGAAGAAGACCTCTATTTGACAGCAGCGACCCGGCAAGTTCTGGGCACTGAATACAACGTTGCTCCCGCACCGCACTGGACCTATTTGGGACGGCCTCTGACTGAATTGTATGAGGAAACTTACGGCCAGTCCGTATGATTCACGACCGAAAAAAACTCTCGGTGAAAACGATTCCGAAACAGAACCCGGTTTCGTGGCCGAAATCCCGATTTCGTGTCGAAAATAGCCACCGGTCTGCATCGAGAGGTGTCGAGGTACCTACTCGATTTTGTATTCCGTCGAAAGTTTTTTGATTAGATCTTGGAAATGGCGTCGAGTGTCGACGGCTTTTCTGCCGTCGATCGCCCAAGAGTGGTGCACTCTGATCGTTGACCGGGCCATACTGTCCGCAGTCGGAGAAGGGGAATGGGGCAGCGGTGGAGATCAATCGGATCTCATCTCGCAGGTGGAGGCTGTACGGGACGGACTCCGATCAACACTTCGATCGGTCAGTACACTCCTCACCGCGGTCCGCCAGCAGCGAAAACAGTCGCGATTGATGAAATCGACGCTGGCGTCACTGAAGCAACTGCAGACCCTCCGCCTCGAATGATCGGGATGTCGTTTCCCGTCACCCCTTTGTTTTCACTGTCTTTCCTTTCCATCGAGGGAGATTCTCATGCCGATGACTTTGAAGGTCGGGCTGACTCGCAAGCTGGGCCAACCCGATTTCGGCTCGCTGGGAGCGAGCTGCGATGTCCAGCTTGAGCTGGATGGTGCGTTGTTGTTTGCCAATCCGGATGCACTTCAAGAAAAGATTCGTTCGGCGTACGCCGCCTGTGAACGGGCCATCACGGCCGAGTTGTCCCGCCAGACTCACCTGGAGGTCGCTCCCGAGGCGAGTGGTTCCGCGAACGGAAACCGTCGTCACGACAGAAACGGCCATCTTCATAGGGAGACCCGCCAGAATCCCTCGGATGGGCCACGCATCCCACGCCGGGCCACTTCCAGCCAGATCAGAGCTTTATATGCGATCGCCAACCGGCAGTCTCTGAACCTGACGGAGGTCCTGCGGGATCGTTTTCGACTGTACAAGGCCGAAGAACTGTCTATTGCACAGGCCAGCCAGTTGATTGACGAACTGAAGGCAGCTCACTCCGGTGCGAACGGAACCGGAGGTCGCGGATGATCGCCTTTGCAGATCCTCCAATTGCTCCTCGAACTCAGCGCGATTACCTGAGTTGGTCGGCCATCACGACGTTCCAAAAATGTCCGCTGAAGTACCGATTTCGCTATATCGAGGAGGCCCCAGAAGAGTTTGGGTCGGTCAATCTGATTTTCGGCAAGGCGATTCACGCCAGTCTCGAACAGCATTTTCAGGCTCAGCTTGCCGGAGAGCCGGTTCCCGAACTGGAAGAACTGCTGGCAATCTATGACCG
>CAIWEX010000238.1 GCA_903911795.1 uncultured Schlesneria sp. | reverse complement strand
GTGGCTGTTGGACTTGGGAAGACGGTTCGCGAAATCTTTGAGATTCTGATTCCTTTGATCGCCTTTGAAAGACACGACGACCAGAACTTGCGTCAGCGAATAATGTTCTATCCGGTCGCTCGTACAATGGATATCACTCGAACGGACGACACAGGGGATTACTACTACAACAACATTCCTGAAATATTTCTGCACGACATAATGCGACGGAACGGCCTGCTGGGAATGGTGCCGCAGATTAAAACGTTGCACCCGCGGCCAGTTATCAATAATGTCGATGGCGATAGCATCTCCGAGAATATCCACTTGGTGATGTCATCCATTTCCGATTGGAGCGACGAGCACGATGACCACAGCGCATTAAAGAATCACCTTTTAAATTACGGGGAGTCTGCTGATGCATTGAGGTTGATGGGAGCACGCGGGTCCGTTCAATCATTGTTGTTTTCAGAATCGGAGTTCCTGCTTTGCAAGAAAGGGGAACGAGAACGACGTGGACTGCCTCCGGTACTTTGCACACCTGAGACATTACGGCGGTTAAGCAAGGACAAAAGCGGAATGAGAATGGTGTTGCTGGTAGTGGTGAAGTGCCTCGTTGGGAACTGTGGAAATTACAAGCATAAGGCATTGGCGGCGTTGCTTAGGAACGAGAAGCTTAGGATTTTCAACACTCTTGTGATTGATTCTCTGACGGCTGGGAAGTTGTTGGAGTCACTATGATAGTTCGCCGGATACGACTGCGGGAAACTCCGGGACGCCAATGGGCGAAATCATAGGGGGCGAGATTCTTTGTTGCTTTTGTAAAACGTGCCAATCGCCCGATATAATCACTCTTCGTTAGCGCCCCCGAGTGTCACGCTGATTTTGTATTTCTGCTGCAGGTGGGCGTGAGCGGTGCTGGCGTGCTGGTCTTTGGGGAATTTTTTGCAGACTTGCTGGAAGGCCTGGATGGCGGGCTCTGTCTGACCGGCTTCCTCGCGCGTGTATGCGACCTGCAGCATTGCCCAGGGGGCTGAGGCTTTGTCCGAGGCGACCTGATTGTAGAGGATGATCGCTTCGTTTGGCTGCTTCAACTGGCGGTGACACCAGGCCATCTGCTTGTAGTTTTCTGGAAAGTTTTCGCACTGGCGGAAGTGACCGATCGCCTCTTTGAATTGGCCGGCATCACGGTGTGTATTGCCCACTTCCCAGCGCCAGCGGCCTGCGTTGGCGATGTCTTCACGGACCAGTTCTTCATAGACGGCAATCGCTTCCGGCCACTTGTGAGCTCCGCGGTGAGTCATCGCCAGTTCCGGCTTCCAGCGGATTTTGCGTTCGGGGTCCTGGCCCAAAAGCTGTGTATAGCTCTGGACGGCCAGGGGCCAGTTCTGCTGTTCTCGATAGCTGTAGCCAACCTGGCTCAATCCTTCGCCCTTGTCTGCATAACGGCGGTAAGTTTCGCGGGCCTTTTCATAGTTCATCTTCGACTTGTACCAGGCGGCCAATCGGCCCAGAGCTTCGTCGTCGGTTGTGAAGGCCTTGACGATGGCGTCGTATGCGGCGGGGACCTGATCGTCACGTTGAGCGAGTGCGGTCAAATCGGCAACCCCGAACAAGACCTGTCTGGCGATGGTTTTCGCTTCAGGGGTCGACTGGTCTGCAGGAGAAGAGGTTTTCAACCAGGCAATCGCCTGATCCGCCAGCTTCAACGCTTTGGCTTTGGAGGCTTCCTGAGCGATTAATTCAGAAAGCGGCGTTCGGACGTAGGCGACGACATGTGAGGGCATCTGGGCGGCGTTGTAGGTCGTGGCAAGTGCTTTCACCCCTTCATCAAAGGCCCCTTCGCGGAACGAGTGGGTTGCCAATTGCTGCGAGGCCTGGACACAGGGGCCGTTGGAATCTCGCGTCCGCTTGATGTCGAACGTCAGCTTTTTCCACAGGTCCACTTTTGTGACGGTGTCGTTTTCGGCGGTTGCCATGTCGATCAGATCGTGGATGGCGTAGACCCCGACCAGATGTGCCGGGTGCTTTGCCACGACGTTCTTCAGTGCCACCTTGGCTTCGCGGGTGCGACCGATTTCCTTCTGGGTGCGGCCGATGTAGTACGCGGCGGCGATCGCCTGCGGGGAGTCGGGCCAGTAATCGATGACGGTCTGGAACCCTTCCTTGATGGCCGTGTTCTGCTTGCGGAGCTTGACCTGAGCCAATGCCCACTTCAACTGAGCGAAGGGAGCCCCCGTGCTTTTTTCGTAGAGTTCCATGAACTTTTCGTACTCAGCCGCCGCCGTATTCCAGTTCTGCTCGCGCCAGTATTTTTCGGCGATCTGCAACTGATAGCGTTCGACTTCCCGCAACTGCTTCCAGCCGTCGATCGGGAGTTCGTCCAGTTCATCCGCTGAAACAACAGTGGACGACAACGACAGCGTCAGGACGAGAAGAGCAGCACCAATCAGGTGCTTGAGATGGTCGTGCGTCATTTGTTTTTCCCTCGCAATTGCAGCCATTTCGAGTATTCGACGTGGCCGTAGTTGATGACGTTCGCCCCGAGTTGATAGCAGCCATTATAGATGTCTGCAGAGACACCGGAATGTCCATCGGCCCAGGCATCGCTGATGTCGCCGGGATGATAGTAGACCAGCCAGCGTCCGTCTGTCGACCATCCGAGCGGTTCCTTACCCCCGTGCGGTACCACGTAGGGAATCGACGGGATCGCGAATGGAACTCGATGAATCGAATCGTCCAAGGGAACGGGAACAGGTCGAACTTCCGGAAGGACTCGATTCATCAATGCCATGAATTGATTGTGGAAGTGCGCACTCCCTGCCGACGCGAACAGCAGGCCATGCTTGTCGATCAGGTATTCTCGCAAGACCTTGATGTCGTTGTTCGAGACCGAAATACTCCCCTGACCCGTGAGGAAGACGAGGGGGGGGCTCTTGTCTTTGGGGAATGAGGCGAGTTGCGAGATGCGGATCGCTTCGGATTTGTCGGCCACCTTCTGCTGGGTGAGGAGGCCGTATTCCATCAGCATATTGTTGTCGCCGCCAATGCCGAAGTTCAGGTTCCAGTCTCCGCCGTCGTAATCGAGCCGGATCAGTCGGACCTTGCCGCGCTGAGTTCCCCCGGCAAACCCCGCCCCGGTTCCCTCGCCATAACCGACGACGTACTGATGCGCGGTCACTTCCTGCAGTTGCAGCTTGATTTCATCAATGGGAGGGACAGAGAACTTGATGGAGCTGTACGGGTTGACGACGTACTTCTTCCGCACAACTTTCTGGATCTTGAC
Organism: uncultured Schlesneria sp.; assembly: GCA_903911795.1. Classification (GTDB taxonomy): domain Bacteria; phylum Planctomycetota; class Planctomycetia; order Planctomycetales; family Planctomycetaceae; genus Schlesneria. The sequence goes on along the minus strand of CAIWEX010000238.1, from coordinate 564 downwards.
CGTTTGGGCAATCGTCTTCTGCTGACCGCCCCCGGCAGGCATTTCGTAAATCTGGCGGCAGCCACCAATCTGCGAGATCAGTGTGACCGTCAGCCAAAAGCCGAGGGTATAGGTCATCAGCGCCAGCATCGACTGCTTGAGCTTGCGGCTGCCACTGCCGTAGTACCAGGCGTTCGGATCGAGTGGATTCCAGCCTCGTCGTCGCTTTTTGCGATCGAGTTCCCCGGCGGCGGACGACGGGGAGATGAGCAGCGGGCCATGGGACAGCAGTTCGTCCAGTCTCGCTTGTTCGATCCGCCGGGAACCTCGTTCGACCCACCAGACGAGCCAGCCGAGGCCAATCAGGAACAGGCCGAACATTCCGGTGGTGGTGAAGCCCTGACGCAGTTCGTGCAGACCGACCAGTTCCGCCAGAAAGACGGAGAGTTGCCACCAGAACGGATAGATCAGCGTTCCCGCGATCGTCCATTCTTTCCCGGTCGTCTCAGGTCGCTTTCGCAGCCAGAGCAGCCAGGCAACACCGAAGCCGGCCGAGGGGAGAAACGGGATGGCCAGCAACCAGGC
>CAIWEX010000237.1 GCA_903911795.1 uncultured Schlesneria sp. | reverse complement strand
TGGACGGTCGCACGGAAGTCAGTGGAAAAAACACGCAAGAGGAGTTTTGAGATGTTTGGCCTCAGGAAACTGCGATTTGTCGACATCGGGACAGGCCTGTCCATGATGATCGCCTCCGCAGGGTTGCTCGCTGCGAGCGCCCTTCACGCCGCAGATCCCGGATGCGCTTACCCAAGTGGTCCCGGGGTCTGTAATGACAAGATTTTTGAAGATGCTGCCGAGCGATTGAAGAATCTGCATCCCGCAGTCTGCACCGCTCCCGGATGTGCACCAGCACAAGCTGCACCCTGCGTTCCAGCCGCTCCAGAATGCGGTGGCGATGGTGCTGCGGCTCCAACGCCATGGGGCCTGACGGATGTGTTTGACGACAGTTGCGGTCGCAACCACTTCAAGGACAATGGCTGGAAGCTGGGTGGTAACCTGGCTCAGAGCTACACCTTCAACTTCCAGAGCCCCACGAGCCGGTACAACGGTCCTGTCACCTGGACCGACCAGTCCAACCAGTACCAGTTGAACCAGTTCTGGCTGTATGCCGAAAAAGCGACCAGCACCGAAAATAAAGACTTCGACTTCGGTGGTCGCATCGACATGCTGTACGGCACAAACGCTCGTTTGACGACCGAATCCGGACTGGAAACCTCGCGCTGGGCAACCGGCGGCGTGTACGGCGTTGCCCTGCCGAACATGTACGTTGAAGCAGCCTACAAGAAGATGAAGATCAAGGCTGGTCACTTCATCTCGCCGATCGGTTACTTCACGGTCGACACGACCCAGAACTTCTTCAACACGATTCCTTATACCTATCAGTGGGGGGAACCTTTCACCCATACGGGTATCATGGCGTCATACCAGTTGACGGACAATCTAGCCGTCAGTAGCGGTGTGACTCGTGGTTGGGATAACTTCGATCGCCACAACCCGAATCTCGGATACCTCGGTACCTGGTCGTACACATTCGCCAATAAGTCGAACCTGGCTCAGGTCATCGTCTGGTCGAATGAACCTAATCAGCAGCTCAGCTTTACGTCACGGTACTATCAGTCCTTGGTGTACACCAAGCCAATCAACGATAACCTGACCTACGTCGGGCAGAGTGACTTCGGTACTCAGGATCAGGCGATGTACGATGGTCGCCGAGCCAACTGGTACGGCGTCAATCAGTACCTGATTTACAAGATGAACGATAAGTGGAGCTGGGGTGCAAACTTCGAATGGTGGCGTGATGAAGAAGGCTTCCGCGTCGCTGGCTTCCTGCCAGGCGGTCCTTACGCTCACAATATGGCACCCAGCGGGATCACCGGAAATTACTCCGGCGTTCCGTTTGCCACCCTGCCTGGCGGTTACAACGGGAACTTCTATCAGTTCACCGTCGGACCCAAGTGGCATCCAACCGGCAATCCAAACCTGTTCATTCGTCCAAACCTGCGTTACGACTTCTACACGGGCGGAACGGATTCGTTCCTCAACGGTGGTCGCGTGATGCCGTATGACAGCGGCACTAAAATGTCGCAAGGTCTGTTAGTGACGGACGTTTGCTGGATCTTCTAAGCGAAAACGGTCCCAGACCGTTCAGCAATAGGATGATAAAGCCACCCGAGGTGACCCCTCGGGTGGTTTTGTTCTTTGGCCTTGGAATTTCGGAAACGGGAAAAACATGACTGTTTTGCAAGAATCCCATCAAATCTCCCTGCTCAGGGCATAGAATCTTGAGCCAAATTCCAGAGTTTCCGGATTCTTTCATCAACTTTGACTCCAGTGCCGATAATTCCGATCAGGTAAACGAGCGCGGTCGTATGGTTCCACCGGTTGTTCAGATCGGTGACTGCAATCGGGAGGCACATCGATGTTTGCAACGTTTTGTTCGATGCTGGTGATCTATCTCAACGGGGTTTCTTTTCACAGCGGCCCCCCGATTGTCGAACAGGCGAGAAACACCATCGTCTTTGACGCCTGGACGACCAGTGAGCGGCGCATTCGTCCGTTGACGTCCCTGCGGTCCTTGATTGCGATTCCCGCGTTCTCCTGGAAAAGTCAGTCGGACCTCGATCACAGTTTTCGGGCCAATTGGCTGGTGATCGCTGGTGCGATGATGACGCTCGCTCTGATGTCGTCGCGAAGTGCCTTGGCGCAAGACCCGCGCATACCTGGTCAAGGGTTTCAGCACGCGGCCTACGCACCACTTCCCATCCCCCCTTCACCCGGAACAATCTTTACAGATACTCCCCCTCAGGAAATTGCTCCTCTCATGTCGGCCCCCACTGGACACGCCAGTGGCTATCCGCGGCAAATGCCGTGGGGGAACGGGCACATCATGATCGCTGATCCCGCCGACTTTCCACGCGTGAAGGCCTTCGATGTCCATTCACCCGGAAGCCTGTGGGATAACATGCGACCGAATCTGTTTGGGATTGAAAGCTCGGATGAGTGGGACTTCTACAATCTGATCAACACGGATCGCCCCGACTTCACGGATGCGACGTACTCGGTCGGAAAAGGGGTCACGATTCTGGAATCAGGTTATACTTACCGAAAAAGCGAAGATTCGGAACTTCACATCGATCGTCGTCAGCTTCCAGAAACCCTGTTGCGAGTCGGTGTCACTGACGAACTGGAAATTCGCTTCAAGTACGTTGGTTACGTGATGACCAACATCAGCGATCAGACGACAGGCCTGAAAACTTCTGCGTTTGGCAACGATGACCTGCAGGTCAGTATCAAATACGAAGTCCTGCAGCAGGACGATTGGCGTCCGATGGTCACCTTCCTCGGTGGAACCACGATTCCCTCGGGAACGGGCGGAATTTCCGCGTACCAGACACAGCCGTTTGCCAACGTCGTTTTAGGCTGGGGATTCCGCCGCTGGCTCTATCTGAAGCTCAGTACAGGTGTAGACTTCGTCAAGACAAACGACGTTACCAAGGTCGTGGAAGGTTCGTTTCAGGAAGGTCCATTAGGGCTGAATCAGGTCGATAACATCACGCAGTGGCATCAGTCAGCTTCTCTGCTGTTTCAGGCGACCAAACGCGTTGGTGGTTTCGTGGAATGGTTTAGTTTCTTCAGTGATAACTCAGGTGACAACCGTGCTTCGAACTTTGTGGATACCGGCCTGTTCATTTATCTGACTCCAAATATCCAGGCTGACGTTCGCATCGGTGAACGTATCAGTGATCGAGTGAATTCCGTCTTCACAGGAGCAGGGCTCTCGTTGCGATTCTAGTAATCGCAGATCACTCACCGTGAACAAACTTGCAGCCGGACTGAATTCATTCAGCCCGGCTGTTTTTGTATCCAAACCTTCAACAAATTCACTTGATGAACAACGGTTCCAACAGCGTTCGCAGAGCCTGTCGGGCGCGGTGCAACCGAGTCTTGACGACTGAGGTTGAAACCTGCAACAGTTCGGCCGTCTGATCAGTATCCAGGCCTTCGATATCGCGTAGCAGTACCACCACGCGAAAGTCTTCAGGAAGTCGGTCGATCGACTCGCGAATCTGGACTCGCAACTCTTCACGTTGCAGCGGTTCATCCGACGGTCCCGACCAGCGGTTGACGGGTTCCACATGATGGCCAGTCTGGTCAAATTTCGGCAGCAGATCGTCGATCAGGATTTCAGGCCGCCGCGTCCGGGTACGCAGCTTTGTCAGCGATGCATTGACGACGATCCGGTGTAACCACGTGCCTAATGACGACTGGCCACCAAATCGATCCAGCGATCGAAACGCCAAAAGGAATCCTTCCTGCACGGCGTCGGCAGCGCCCTCGTCATCTCTCAGAATACGTTTCGCCACGGCAAACATACGATTGGAATGTGATCGCACGAATTCTGCAAACGCCTCTTCGTTTCCTGCACGCATCCGTGTCAGCAAGTCGTCGTCCGGATTGACGGTGGTCATTGAATTCCCTCCGAAGCAATTCGGCAAAGTCGCGTTGAAACCGGTTGAAGAACGTCGAAACCCATCACCCGCGGTGTGATTCGCACGTCAGTAATCGCGATGGTCAGAGCGGATGAGAGTCAGTCGCTTGAACACGTCGTGCCGCCAGAATCGCCTTCACCAGATCTTCCGGGACGCTCTCTTCCTGACTCGTGCCTGGATCTTTCAGTTGGCAGATGGCATGGTCAGTTTTCTGATAGGAATCGAGATACCGCCGACAGTCGCGACACAAGAGCAGATGCAACCGAAACACCAGACGCTGCGACCATGGCAACGTACGATCCAGATATTCACTCAGAAAGTCTGCGATGTCTTTGCAGGTCATCATGTCCGGTTTCCAAACTGGCGGGTCACGTCAAATCACACAGAAGATAACGGCAACGAGCGGAATGTTTGACTCTGCAATTCTACTCCAACGGCGTCATGTCACATAGTCGCGGCTGGGTGGCAGGCAGGGCCAATGTCTTTTTGAAGGTGGGAAGGATTTAGGATGGAGTACTCTTGCGAGCACGATGAAATCGTGCTCCACGATGTGGGGCACGTTTTCAACGTGCTCGCCCCTCGCGCAGCGCAAACTCACGATCAAAGTTTCCGATCCAGAACGGCTGGTTG
>CAIWEX010000236.1 GCA_903911795.1 uncultured Schlesneria sp. | reverse complement strand
CTAGCGCGTTCCGGCTGATGCGGGTTGCTTTCCGAAACAACTTGACGGTCGAAGGCGGGCTCGTCGCTGTAGACCGATTCGACGAGCGGTTCGATGTCGTTCGGCATGTGAAGTTCGGGTTCGGGACGATCCCGCAGGGCGAGGTATGACCTCAGCAGGACATAGCGCGAGTAAACGAATTCGCTGTTCCCAAAGTTCGGCAAACCGGCTTCATCCACGTCAGGCTCGATGACCCACAACTTCGGTGAACCTAGCGGACGTTGCTCGGCGGGGCGAGCGTGACGTTGCAACCGACCGGCTCGTTGAAGGACAAGGTCAACCGGTGCGACTTCAGTGACCAGCAAATCGAAGTCGAGATCAAGACTTTGCTCGATGACCTGAGTGGCAATCAGCAGGCAAGGACGCGGCGGACGCGGCCCCCGTTCCGGTGGCCCGAAGAGACTCAACACGCCTCTTTCTACCTGCTGTCTCTGACCGAACGGAAACCTCGCATGAAACAAGCGCAGATCGACGTTACTGCCAGCCAGCACGTCCCGCATCGCCGAGTAAAGCTGCTGAGCACGCCCAACCGTGTTGCAGATCACAGCGACGCAACCGCCTCGACCGAGCAACGCCTGCGACTCGGCAACGAGTGAATCCGCCTTGTGCCACGACACGTCGATGGTACGGCGGCGATCTTCGGTAATCTCGATCTGCCGACTCACAACGGGTCGCCCCGGCATGGCCACCGTGAGCCTTGGATATACCGGCTCGGACTCCGGCAGGTCGCGTCCCGAGTACGCTTTCACGAGTTGCTGTCGTCGATTGCGAGGCAACGTCGCGCTGAGCAACACCACCGAGCAGCCCAGCGCACTCAGCCATTCGAGCAACCGCTCCAGCAACTGCGACATGTAGGCGTCGTAGGCATGAACTTCGTCGAGAATGACGGTCTTCCCTGCCAGTCCAAAAAGCCTCACAAACATGTGCCGTGTTTGCAGCACGCCCATCAATGATTGGTCGATCGTGCCGACGGCAAACGGCGCGAGCAGTCCTTGCTTCTTGTTTTGAGCAAACCAGTCCTTTGCGACGACACGGGCTTTCGACTCATCCCTGATGTCTGAAACAGAGAACTTCGCGCGAGCCTCATCGGCTCGGACTCGCAGCACATCAAACTCGTCCGAGAGCCAGGCTTGTCCGTGTAACAAATGCGTGTTGACCGTCTGCCCCGGATACCGCTGCTCCAGAAACCGACAGACGCGGCCAAACATCTGGTTGCTCGTCGCCTGAGTCGGCAGCGCGACATACAAGCCGCGCTGCTGACAGGCATGAGTCCAATGATCCGCCAGAAACAACGCGGCCTCGGTCTTGCCTTCACCCATCGGCGCTTCGACCAGCACCAACCCCGGCCCATCCAGTTGTGATGCTTCCACAACACACAACGTCTGCAACGGGCGCGGCGATGTGATGAGGGGAAAGAGTTCGCGGAACGATGCGGCATCAACTCGCTGTGGTTGCCAGTCGAGCCAGCCCAGCTCCTTCAACGCCAGCACTGCCTGACGTCGTGAATGCTCAACGTAACCATCCAAGTTGGTGTTGCAGCCAACGGGCTTGAAGAAGTCCTGATTCGAACCGATCCAGTCCGCGACCGACGTTAGCCCCGCAAGGAAATAGAAGAACGCGTTCGCATTCTCGCGCGGCATTTGAGGAACGACTGTGGTTGAAGTCAGTTGGAATGCGGCTGCCAACTCAGCGAGAAGCTCCATTCGAGCCGACCTCCATTCGGCACCGCCCAGCACTCCCGACGCGAAATCAAAGCATTCTGAGTCGGGGAAGGCTCCATGATGGCCGCCGACGCAGCGTGCCACTCGCTCCGCCAACTGATTGTCGATCGCCGGCCAATCGGTTGCATCGGCCAACGCCGCACTCAGGACTGCGGTCGAAACGGAACCATGCGGTTTCGGGACGCTCGTCGAGAAGCCAAAGCCAAGTTTCTTCAACGCCGCCTGCACGTCATGCAATCGGCCGCCTTGATGTTGAAAGCCGGGGCAGACTTTCCCGATGTCATGCGATCCAGCCCAAAACGCGATCCATCGTTCCGCGTGCTCGGAACTCAGCGACAACTCGCCTGCCCAACGCTCCCGAGTTTGATCGCTCAAGCATTCCGACCACAGTGACGCAGCGACATTGCCAACATCCAGCAAGTGGCAGACCACAGGATGAGCATCCTGGGGATAGCTGCCGCCTCCCAGCTTGGCCCAGAAGCAGGAGCCTGTTTTTAGGGGCATCACGTCGCCCTCCGTCGTGTGGGCTTCTGAATCCCAGCGGCTGGCTCAGCATACAGAGCGGCGGCGTGCCGAAGTTCATTCGCAACCTCTTGCACGAACTCCTTCGGGGCCAGGGCGCGGGCCTGGGGGCCGAAACTCAGGACCCAGGAGGTCACTTCCCTGAGATCGTCGAGGACGAATTCTGCAGTCAGGCTGCCGTCGGGTTGGTCCGTCAGTTTTTGCGATGGGTGCCAAGTCTTTTCGCGGACAATCCGGGCGACCTCGCGTGCGAACCGGATTTGAATCTGCTGGGTGACTCCTGAGCCGCGGATGATTCCGAATGAATCGGTCAGGTGTCGCTTCAAATCAAAGCCATCCGGACGCT
>CAIWEX010000235.1 GCA_903911795.1 uncultured Schlesneria sp. | reverse complement strand
GTTCGTCGTACCGCTTCTGCAGTTCGTTCCGCCACTGTTTCAGTTCTCCCGAAGAGCGAGTCGCACTGCGACGATTGTTGGCACGTAGTCGTGTCCCGTCGAAGGCCAGTTGCTCCAGAGGCAACAAATTCATTTGGCGAGCGACCATCCCCACCTGAATGAACAGATCCCTCAAACAGGCAGTATGCTTTCGGCGGAACTCGCTCAGCGTCGTGTGGTCGATGCTGCGACCTTCAACCAACCAGCGGAAGTCGAGCCGGAGGGACAGTGATTCCTCCAGGGCGCGGCTGGACCGAATGCGTTTCATCAGCCCATACAGAAGAACGCTCGCCATCACGCGCGGGTGAATCGGCGGCTGACCCAGATGCAGGTTGTAGAAGACTTCCCACTTCGACCAATCCAGTTGACTTAAGATCTCGTCCAAAAGCCGGACGCAATCCGTCGGGCCAACCACTTCATCCAATCGAGTCGGAAACAGAACGATCTGATCGCGACTTTCGGGTGCCGACGCCCAGTAACTACACCCCAATCCCATGGATTCCCTTCCAAAAACCGATGCGCCTTGATTTCCGCCGTAACATAATCGATGGGCCGATTAAATCAACAGGCCGTAACGCGTTCCGGCTGATGGATGTCTCGAAATCAACACTTGGCTGGGGGCAGCACCTGGCACGCACAGAGACAAAAATGTGGGTAACATTGTCGCCACCCTACATCCTTCCCAGCTTCAAAAAGACATTGGCCCTGTCGGGTGATCCGAGTTCAGTGACATGCGGCTGCGTGGTGGGTAATCTGACCTTGTGAGGGACGACTTCAAGTCCACGGTCTTGTTCAAATCGGACGCCATGGTCTTCCGGCGGATGAGTCGTTTTGTAACCACATCCACCGATCGCCGTGGCGGATCAGAAGGTTCAGAAAATGCACGTCTTCCTGCTTGGAACACTCGACACCAAGGGGTGTGAGATCGATTTCGTTCGCGACCTGTTGCACGAATACGGTGTGACCACCCGCGTTGTCGACGCCGGGTGTCTCGGCTCCCCCGCGATTGCTGCCGACATCACGCGCGAGCAAGTCTTCGCTGCCGCGGGGACATCATTGGCCGACGTCAAAGATCGAAATGATCGCGGCCACGCCGTCACGACTGCCGCGAACGGAGCCGCCAATCTGATCGCTGCCGCGTACGCGCGGGGCGACGTCGCAGGGGTGCTTTCGATGGGCGGTTCCGCCGGGACAACGATCGGCACCACGACCATGCGATCGTTGCCGCTGGGTCTTCCCAAGTTGATGGTCAGCACACTCGCCTCAGGTCAGACACGCCCCTATGTCGGTGGCAAAGACATCCTGATGCTGAACGCCGTGGTTGATATCGCCGGCATCAACCGCATCAGCCGCCTGGTCCTGGGTGAAGCAGCCCGAGCGATGGCCGGGATGATCACCCTGCAGAGCAAATCTCCGTCAGCTCAAAACGACAAACCCTTGATCGCCGCGAGCATGTTTGGCGTGACCACCCCTTGTGTGGAACACGCCCGCAAGATCCTGGAAGCGGCCGGTTACGAAGTCCTGGTCTTTCACGCGACCGGCAACGGAGGCGAAGCCATGGAAGGCCTGATCGCCGACGGCCTGATCGCTGGCGTCCTGGACATCACGACAACCGAACTGGCGGATGAACTCGTCGGAGGCATCCTGAGCGCCGGCCCCACCCGCCTGACCGCTGCCGGAAAACGAGGTATCCCTCAAGTCATCTCGGTTGGCGCTCTCGACATGGTGAACTTCGGCCCGCCCAACACCGTCCCTGAGAAGTTCAAAGACCGCAAGTTCTACCAGCACAATCCGACAGTGACGCTGATGCGCACGACGATTGAAGAGAACCGCAAGCTAGGAGAAGAAATCGGCCGTAAGGCTGCCGCCGCAACAGGGCCAACATGCATCATGATCCCGCTGAAGGGAGTTTCAGCCATCGATCAGCCGGGAAAGGCGTTTGATGATCCGGCTGCGCGACTAGCCCTGTACGATGGCATTCGAGCGACGCATGAAAACGTAGAGCTTGTTGAACTCGACAACCACATCAATGACAATACTTTTGCAGAGTCCATTGCCGAAAAGCTGCTGAATCTGATCAGGAAGTGATAGAATTCCATTCAGGCGAGACAGATGCTTCAGACATCAGAAGATATCGTTGGGAACCTTGGAGAATTGACCGTGGAAAAGACCGCCAGCAATCTGGTTGACGAAATCAAGAAGCTTTCGCGCCAGGATCAGGCCGCTATCATCGTCGAAGTTCTCGACACCCTGGATGAAGAAGGCGAAGAGATTGACGACGAAGAACTGCTTCGCGAACTCCAGCGTCGTGAAGCTGAGGGCATGGAGGGTTCAGTCTCCTGGTCAGTCCTTCGCGACATGCCTTAAGAGGGATGCGAAGTGGATGTTCGTTTCCAGAACTCAGCAATTCGCGAATATCAGTTGGCACGCCACTACTATTCCCGGATCGATCCGAATCTCGCCGATCGGTTTCGGTCAGCTGTTGATTTGGTCATCGCTCGAATCTTGGAGAACCCCGATTCGTTGCCACAAGCAGGTGGCGGATTTCGTCGGATCCGAGTCAAGAAGTTTCCCTATGCACTTTTCTTCAAAGTGCTCGACGCAGAAACCATAGGTGTTTACGCGATGGCACACACGAGTCGACGGCCGGGCTACTGGCGACGTCGGCGGATAGATGGGCAATGAAGTGCTGCCCTCTCCTTTCGTGGGTTAAATCATCCTTGACATGGTCAACTTCGGCCCACCCAAAGAAATTCAAAGACCGCAAGTTCTACCAGCACAACCCCACCGTCACGCTGATGCGAACGACGGTTGAAGAGAATCGTAAGCTCGGTGAAGAGATCGGCTGTAAGGCCGCGGCGGCGACTGGGCCAACGTGCATCATGGTCCCGCTGAAGGGAGTCTCAGCCATTGATCAGCCGGGGAAGGCGTTTGATGATCCGGCAGCCCGACAGGCTTTATTCGACGGGATTCGAGCAACACACGGTTCCGTGGAACTGATCGAACTGGACCACCAGATTAACGACGTTGAATTTGCCGAAGCTGCGGCTGGAAAACTGCTTGTGTTGCTGAATCAGCGGTGACAGGATCTGGTAAGTTGTGATTCACTCTGTCATGATGTGGCAGCTCGCAATTTCTCATGAACCGTTGAACGGTGGCACATTTTTCTTATGGCGGTCTCACTCGAACAATTCTCACGGCAGCTTGCGGACAGCGGGTTGTTGTCGGAGCCGGATCTGCGGGCCTTCCTCGACAAGCTTCCTGAGGCTGAAACGCCGGCCGATGGCGAACAGTTGGCCAAACGTCTGGTGAAAGAAAAGAAGATCAGCGCCTACCAGGCTCAGGTGGTTTACTCGGGCAAGGGGAAGACGCTGACGATGGGGAGCTATTTCGTCCTGGACAAGCTGGGCCAGGGGGGAATGGGAATGGTGCTGAAGGCTGAGCACCGGATGATGAAGCGGCTCGTTGCCATCAAAGTGCTGTCTCCGTCGGTCACTAAAACGAAAGAACTGTCGCAGCGGTTTCAGCGAGAAGTGGAAGCAGCGGCACGGCTGACTCATCCCAACATCGTCGGAGCATTCGATGCGGGTGAGACGAATGGCTCGCCGTTCCTTGTGATGGAATACGTCCCCGGCGACGACCTGTCGTCGATCGTCAAGAAGAAAGGGCCGCTGTCGGTCGATCAGGCGATTGACTGCATTGCTCAGGCCGCAAAAGGGCTGGAGTTCGCTCATTCGCAAGGGGTGATCCATCGCGATATCAAGCCCGCCAACCTGCTGATGGACACCAAAGGTGTCGTCAAGATCCTGGACATGGGCCTGGCACGGATTGAGGCCACCGATGTGGCGACGCAGGCCGACCTGACCGGGACCGGCGCTGTGATGGGAACCATCGACTACATGGCCCCGGAACAGGCGCTGAGCACAAAGCACGCCGACGCTCGCAGTGACTTGTACAGTCTGGGGATTTCGTTGTGGTACCTGTTGACCGGCAAGCCGACCTACGAAGGAGATTCCTTGATGGCACGCCTGCTGGCCCACCGCGAGCACCCCATTCCCAGCCTGCGTGCTGTTCGGGGCGACGTTCCAGAATCGCTCGACCATCTCTTTGAGAAACTGGTCGCGAAAAAGCAGGCTGACCGCTACCAGACGGCCGCGGAATTGCTGGTCGATCTGCAGGCTTGCCGAACGGGAACAAGCATCAAAGCAGTGACCGTTGCCGAAGTCGCGACGGGGCCCGACGAGTTTCAGAACTTCCTGCATCATCTTGAATCTCCGACGGAAGGCCCGCGTGGCAATCGTACGAATCCCTCGGTCACCGGCACGAAGACTCTGTCACGGCCTCAGGTCTCTGTGACATCCGCCGACGAGACGATGTCGCCGCTTCCGATCAGCGAAACCCAGCGTTTTCAGCGGCCGAAGATTCAAAAGGCCAAATCACCCCCGTGGTTTCAAGATCGGCGTCTGCAAATCGCCGGTGGAGCGGCAGCGGTACTGGTGCTGCTGGCGGCGGTGTTCCTGTTCCAGACGCCGAACGGCACGCTGCGGGTCGAGATCCTTGATCCTGATGTCGAGATGACGGTAAAGGGGACAGCCCTGAAGTTTCACGGCACCGATCTTGATCCCGTGTCGTTGAAAGTGGGCGAGAAGAAACTGATTGTGACTCGCGGTGACCTGACCTTTCCTACCGAATCGTTTGAGATCAAGAAGGGGAAGGAGACTCGCGTCAAAGTCGAGTTGATCGGTGAGAAGCTGGTCGTCAACAGCGGTGGCAAAGTGATTGCCGAGCAGCCGATCCGGCAAAAGACTCTGACGACATCGACCACAAAAGAAATCAATCGGCAAGGGACCAGCCCACCGACCACGTCCGTCTCCGCGATGGCATCGTCTGGAGCTCCGGCGGAATCAAAGTTTGCTCTGCAATTTGACGGCACTGGACTAGTCGAAGTCGACGATTTTCCGATGCTTCCGTCCGTCGTTTGCACGCTCGAGTTGTGGCTGACTCCCGATGCATTCCCAGACGACCACTATACGATTCTGTATTTGGGGGACGACGAGCGAGCATTGTCGTTTACTTCTTATAAGAAGTATCGATTTTACTCGTACCACAACGAGGCCGTAATGAACGACGACGTGAAACTGATGCAACGTGTGCATCTGGCTGGCGTCAACGATGGAACTGAGCGTCGGCTTTATCTCAACGGCAGGCTGGTCGGCAAGAAAGATGAGCCGGGAACGATGCATCCCACACCGAAAAGTACGAAAAAAGCTTTGATCGGCACCAAATTCCGTGGAACGGTCGACGGGGTAAGGATTTCGTCATCGGTACGCTATGCCCGTGAATTTGTACCGGAATCTGACTGGAAAGTGGATGAGACCACCGAAGCCTTGTACCTGTTCAACGAAGGACAAGGCGACGTTCTGAAAGATTTGTCCCGCCACGCACGTCCTGGACGAATCAAGGGGGCAAAGTGGGTTCGTTTGGAAGGGCGTCAACCTGGAAACTCAAACTTGCAGGACGGGGCGCAGGCCCCCAAACCCGCCGTCGCACCGTTCGATGCCGCTCAGGCCAGGAAGTACCAGGAGGCGTGGGCAACCTATTTGAACGTGCCGGTGGAATTCACAAACAGCATCGGCATGAAATTCCGGCTGATCCCACCAGGTGAGTTCACGATGGGCAGTACTCAGGCAGAAATTGATCTGATCAAATTGCAAGACATCGACAAGGGCATTCAGGCCATCCAAAGGCAACTGCTTTCCAATGCAATCCCGTCACATCGGGTCAGCATCACTCGCCCGTTCTACATTCAGACGCATGAAGTCAGCAACGGAGTTTATCAGAGGTTACTCGGCGCGCTCCCCGAAATGAATGACCCGCAAAAGCCAGAGACTGCCGTTCTAGCAAACGTAAAGCTCACCGATGCGACGCGATTTTGCGATGCGCTAAGTCGACTGGAAGGCAAGATTCCGGCATTCCGAATGGAAGGGGAAATACCGCAGCGGATCCTGGACGCGGACGGGTATCGACTTCCCACCGAAGCGGAGTGGGAATATGTCTGTCGGGCAGGCACGACGGCCTTGTGGAACTTTGGTGATGATCGCCAGATCGTTTCTGACCCCGAAATCATTCGAGAGACTCAGACATCTCATCGAGGGACTGCGGCGGTTCCGAATCCCTTTGGCCTTTTCGATCTCTACGGCGGAAGCAGTGAATGGTGTTTTGATCGCTTCGTGGCGTATCAACCCGAAGCGACCGTCGACCCGTTTGCTCAGCCGAGACAGGGCGAAGGGGTGATCCGAGGCGGCAGTGAGTTTGCTGGCGGCGGAGCCGATCCGATCTACAACAATAGTGTGACCCGCGAACGAGACACATTGCACACTTTGCGATACCGCGGAGTTGGCCGGGTGGTATTACCTATCACCTCGAAGCCAACGAGCCTCGTTGATTACGGTCTCGAGCGTGATTGTGCAGAATGGTTGCGTTCGTACGACAACGCTGTCGAAATACGCATTGGGAACCAACTGAAGGTCATTGAGCATGACCAGCCACTCCCGTCGGAGAATTTTACCTTAGAGAAGGCCGCTCGAAATTTTGCTGGTCCAGAGACCGGTGCCGCCTTACAGCCTCGGATCGAAAAATTCGCCCGGCTCCATCGATTCGAAGGAGGCTATCTGCCATCGGTCGCTTCCCGCCAATGGGCTGCGGCCTTCGCGAAGATGCCGAATGTATCGCATATTAACGCGTATTTGACGGATATCGAGGACGATGATCTGGCCTTGTTTGCGGTAATGCCCAATCTGCAATACCTCAGCGTCGATGGTTGTCAGAAATTGACCGGGAAGGGGATTCGAAACCTCGCCGCCAGTCGCTCGTTGAGAACAATCAATCTGTGGGACACGTCGAAGATCAACAACAGCTATGCATTGGAGGACGTACAGGCTCTGCAGGATGCGCTGCCTCTTTGCACCATCACCAAGGGTTCGGGCGAACCCATACCAGGCCTCATGCCCGCTAAGAGCCAGGGATCCGGCAAGCTCTTCATGCACGACCCCGTCTTCCGGCAATGGGTGAAGGATGTGCAGGCCATGCCTGCCGAGCAGCAAGTGGAAGCGGTCCGCAAAAAGCTGGTTGAGTTGAATCCGAAATTTGATGGCAAGCTGGTCACGACTCGTTCGGGGCATGGCGGACCGAAAATCGAAGCAGGCAAGGTCACGGAGTTTGGATTTTACACAAATGAAGTGACCGATATTTCTCCGGTCGCGGCGCTGCAGGATCTCACGCATCTCTTCTGCGCCTGCAATGCGTTCGAAATGAAAGGGGGACGACTCAAGGACCTTTCCCCGTTGCGGGGATTGCGGTTGAAAGCATTGGATCTGTTCTACAACACAACATTGTCAGATCTCACACCTCTGCAAGGGATGCCGTTAACGAACCTGGTGATTGCGGGCGTAAAGCCCCTGACGACGTTAACGCCATTGGAAGGAATGAAGCTGACGGATCTCAATATCGCAATCACGTCGATCAAAGACCTGACACTCCTGAAAGGGATGCCTCTGACAATTTTGAATCTCATGGGGACGCCAGTGGAGGATCTGACGCCACTGAAGGGGATGCCGTTGAAGACTCTGGTGATTCGAGAATCGCAAGTCACAGATCTATCGCCGATCAAGGGAATGGAACTGACGCTTCTCGATATTCATAGATGCACGAGGATTTCCGATGTTTCGCCCCTGCGTGGGATGAAACTGGAGGTCCTGGTCTGCAGCGAAACGCAGTTCTCGGATCACACGTTCCTGGCTGGAATGCCGTTGAAGGTGATCGAACTCACCTTCAAACCCGAGCGAGACGTCGACATTCTCCGCTCGATCAAGACTTTGGAAACCATTAACCAAAAAACAGTCGCCGAGTTCTGGAAGGAAGTCGACGGCAAATAAGCAGCCTTCACCGAACCGGTGATTTTCACGAAT
>CAIWEX010000234.1 GCA_903911795.1 uncultured Schlesneria sp. | reverse complement strand
GTCAGGTTGCCCACATACAATTTCATAGCCATCGACATTCCTTTCCATGCCGTCCTGCCGAACCTGACGTCCTAATGAACCGGCCTGCGAGACGAGACATCGTATTAGGCCACCCGCAATCTGCGAAATGGCACTCCAACCAGCCTCCGCACAACAACGTCGTTCGCGGAATTGACCTGCTGTTGCCTCGGTCGCTGCCAGCCCATACGAAACCGTAAAACGGCTCGAACAGGTTTCAGCGATACCTTAGCGTCAGTCAAACGAGACTCAGACAAACAGGCATGGTTAGCCGGAAAGTCGCATCACGCCGACATGAGAGAACGACTCCCGAGGAGAATCTGCTGGGGTCGTTCGATGAGTGAGAGGCTGTGGAGAACGAGTCTCTAAACCGCGGCGCAAGAAACGATCGGAGCGGACTTTCAAGGCGAAAATCATCTTCCATCAACGTCGGACTGTATCACATTCACCCCAAATTACAGATGCCAAAACCAAAGATTCCGAGAAGAATTTTCGAGATGATTTCCACCAGCCAGCGCAGCTTGACAGAGATTTCACTTTGAATGAGGCATCAAAAATCGCAAAAATGCCCACCGATTCAGAGATTTTGCAGAGCCTACCCGGATCAAGATCAGGTTCAGTGAGTTGAGACTTTACAGCCAAGAAAATTGGGCAGAACGATGGGGGGCAGAACAATGAAGAATCACGATTCCAATCTTTTTTATCGTTCTGCCCCATCGTTCTGCCCAATCGAATTAGAATCGGCAAACGGTGCGTGGGATGTGACAGGTCGTAAAAAACTCAACCGCAATTGAAAAACAGCTCATCACGCAGGGCGGTTCCAATCTTCTCGTTTGTCGCCACTCAGCGTGCCCAGACAGGTAATGGCAACCCTTGTGCCAGGCTGGAAACTGGCTGAATTCTCACGAATTCAGCGACAAACGACGATTTCGGCACTACGCTGACCGCACGAGTCTTACAAAACCAGGTGTCCACTTCGTATTCCCGAAGCAGATCCATTTCGAACGCAATGTCATTCCGAAGCGGTGATTAGACCGTGTGGAACGGGCTTCGCTCTGGCCGAGAGACTCTTGCAGCCTCATTTACGATGGAGGCGATGTAGCCGAATCCCGCCAAAAGCGGGAGCGGGGGACCCAAATGAGGTGAATTCCCTGGAATTTGCCTTTGGGGCGCAGATGCGAACCCGCATGATCTCCAACTCCGCTCGTGTTTTCGTTGTCACGGGTGGAGTTGGAGTTCAGTGATCTCGCATCGGGGCACATTCAAGCCCTAGCCCGACAGCTAACCTCGCAGGCCGGTCGAAGTTTGTTGCTTCAACCGATGTTTGAATGGGCATCCTCTGCGAAAAGGATCGAGCAACGCTCTCCGGAATTCAGGTCTGACTGCCGGTTCATGCAAATCGGCGTTATCGGAACCCCCGCATTTCGCTCGCCCAAGTGGCGCTGCGTCCTGCGGAGATGTACTGTCCAGGCAATGACTAGTGCTGTATCACGGCTCGTTTTCAGGTTGATTGATCAGTTGCTGAACGCGTGCGAACGGTGAGAACCGGACGCTGGCGTGTTCCGGCTGATAGCAACACGAAACTCAAGTTGTGACACGGCACCAGGACTGGCCTCGTACGTCGATCCCCCCATTAAAAATTGAAGCAAACCCGGACACGTCAGACATTCCGAAGTCAGAGTTCATCGGATCTGTTGGAACATCGCAGAGGACGCATCCTTGCAGGAGTGCTGATGAGCACTCGAAGGAGGTTGTGTCGTGAGTTCGATACT
>CAIWEX010000233.1 GCA_903911795.1 uncultured Schlesneria sp. | reverse complement strand
GGCAAAAGAAGTCGCTGCCATGCCTGCCGAGAAGCAGGTAGAGGCTGTCAGCAAGAAGCTGGTGGAGTTGAATCCGGGATTTGATGGGAAGCTGACGGATTCTCTAATTCAAGGCAAACCCAAGATTGGTGACGGTGTGGTCGCAGACTTGGGGTTTATTGCCAACGGCGTGACCGACATTTCATCACTGCGAGCATTGCATGGCCTGATGTTTTTAACGGTCATCGGAAGCCCCACGACAACATCACCGCTGCAAGAATTGTCGCCATTACAGGGCCTAAAGCTTCAGGTGATGAACTGTGTCTATACACAAGTTGAAGACCTATCGCCGTTGCGAGGGATGCCTTTGAGGGTCATTCACTGCGGCAGAACCCAAGTGACCGACCTCTCGCCATTGAAAGATATGACACTGACGCACGTCAGTTGCCCTGAGACGAAAGTGCGTAATCTGTCGCCGTTGAAGGACATGAAACTGACACTTCTGCTGTGTCAGGACACGCTGATTTCCGATTTGTCACCGTTAACAGGAATGCCCCTTACTGAGATTTTTTTCTTCCATACGAACGTTCGTGATCTGACTCCACTCCAAGGGATGCATCTGACGAATCTCTCTTTCACTCCCAATAAAATAGCCAAAGGAATGGACGTTCTCCGGCAGATGAAGAGTCTTGCATCTATAGGAGTTGGGTCTACGGAGCAGGGGCCTTTCCAGCCAGCCGACTTTTGGAAGAAGTACGACGCTGGGGAGTTTGGCAGATCAGTCACTGACATCAACGACCCCGACTTCCAGCAATGGGTTAAAGACGTGCAAGCGATGTCTGCCGAAAAGCAGGTTGAAGCCGTTTCCAAAAAGCTGGTGGAGTTAAATCCGGGGTTTGATGGGAAAGTGACGGGTGCTGACGGAAATGGTAAGCCGACAATTGAGAATGGGGTGGTCACAGAACTCGGATTCATTGTGCAGAGCGTGACAGATCTCTCGCCCGTGCGAGCGTTGTCAGGAATGAAAGCGTTGTATTGCAATGGCAGCGGCCCCGGAATCGGCGAATTGGCTGACTTGTCGCCGCTCAAGGGGATGCGTCTTACGTCGCTGACATGTGAACACATCAAGTTGTTCGATCTTTCCCCACTCAAAGGGATGCCTCTGACATCGCTGGCTTGCAGCAACACCTCTGTATCTGACCTCTCTCCACTTACTGGTATGCCCCTCAGAACCCTGTATTTCTACCTGACGCAGGTGTCTGACCTTTCGCCACTCAAGGAAATGCCATTGGAGTTTCTGTCTTGTGAAAGCACGCCGGTGTCCGACTTGACCCCGCTGCAAGTCTGCAAGAGGCTGAACACCCTACATGCCGAGAAAACCAAAGTGACTCCTGCCGGTGTTACTGCCCTTCAGAAAGCACTGCCCAATTGCAAAATCGAATGGGACGATCCGGCAAAGGCGGCTACGCCTCAGCCTCAATAACTCAGCCGATACGAAGCTTTTCCAAGTTGATCTTGGGTTCGCTTCGTGTACCTCGCCGTCGTGTTGAGATTCTCATGACCGAGGATCTGGGGGCCAATCCAAACACGAACAACCCCTGTCAGAGAATCTGACAGGGGTTGTTCGTCGTAATGTCCACGGACTTGTATCGATGCAAATTGGCGAGGTGCGGACACCCGTTGTGCTGGCTCAGGGGATACGCCGAGAACAGCGACCAAAAGGGATACGGAAACTCAAAAGAAAAAACGCCATAAACCATTACGGTTTAAGGCGTTTCAATGTCGGGCTGACAGGATTTGAACCTGCGACCTCTTGACCCCCAGTCAACCCCGAATCGTTCGCTATATCAACGAAAAGTGCCTGATTTGTAGACTCTATCGACATTTCCCCGCTATCGCAATACGTCTCATCGACTCTCAGAAAATAGCGTTAAATGGTGGAATTCGGGCGATATCGTGGAAAACGGCCTGTTTCTTCCACGAAATGAATTCGAGCCACGACCGCAGCCACCACCAACGAAAACGCCCCGCAGGATTCCCACGGGGGCGTGATGACGAATGTCTGAAGGTTCATTACTCAACGAACCGCTTTTCCTGATCCACTCCGCTGATGGCGACTTCAATCGTCCGGCGCTTCCAGCCGCAGACCTTGCAGATCCTGATTCGCCGCAGGTAGTCATCCTTTGCACTATGCTTGACCGACAGCACCCGGCAGCGCCCTGTGCATCCTTGCCGGTCGCATGGCAGACCAAACGATTTCGGCATGGTGATCGCTCCTTCAGACAACCCGCTTTGCATGTTGCTCGGCGGGAGTCTGCAATCGTCGTTCACGACGCAGCCTGTGTTTCAGAATCCGGCCGCGTGAAAAGTTCCATCACTGTCCATTCCGCAGCGCCATCGGCGAAGCCTCGTACAAACTCCGGGTGCCGGTCATTCGTGGGTAGCATCAACGTCGGACGTTGCGCCCACTCTTGACCAGCGTCAAACCCGGCTTTGTAAACTGGTGCTTCTGCTTCGGTCGTCATCGTGACTCGTTCCGTCAAATGCACTCGGGTTTCAACAGTTGCTGCCGCGCTTCGCTCACTTCCGCAGCCTTAGCGTCGATCTGCGGCGCGAGTTGAGTCAGGTCGCTGTTCACTCGCTCAATGGTGGACTCAATCGCCTCGATCTGGTTGCCGAAATGCTCCTGCCCGGATTCGTCCGCAGTTGATGTCCGATCCAGGCAACGCTGGGGTTCACTCAATCGGCCCTTCGCGCTGGTTAATTCCTTTTCGAGCCTGTTTCGCATTCCCAGCAGTTCGGCCAGTTCTGTTTCGCATCGCTCAACTTCGGCCAGTTCATCAATTCCGGTTGCCGTCCGATACAGTTCGTTTTCCGCGTCCATGGCATTGGCGATAATCCCCGCCGCTTTGCTATGCCGGTTGGCAATGGCATGTCGTCGCAGTTCAAACTTTTCCTCGATCGCTTTCCATTCCGCTTCGAGTGCATCGGACTCAATGCGAGCGTCCGCCAGATCGGTTTCAGCCTTGGGTCTCAGTGCCAGTGTGCCAGCCCATGCGAGCCGCCTATCGAGTCGCTGACATTCGGCTTCAAGTTCATCCCCTGTGATACCAACAGCGTCCATGGTCGCGATGGCTTGATCCGGATCGAGTTTGTCGCCCCGAGTGACAGCCAACACCAACTGTTGCCGCGTTTGGCGTTTGTTGGTTTCCTTGGCCCGTGCCACGTCCGCCAACTTGCTCTTCAACTCGCCAATCATTCTGAATTCCTTTCGAATTCCACCACAAAACATGAGCCACACCAACATTGGCGCGGCCCGTCAATTACTGAGTGACTTCACAACGTCCTGAGACCAGAGATTCACGAATGCGTCCGGCATCGGCTTCGCTAGTGCTTCGCGAACCGGCAGCCAACTGTTTGACTTGGGCTCGTCGCCAAGTGCCTCCTGATAGGCCTTGATAGGTGAAAGCCCATAGCATTCGTGATCGAATGTGAGTGGCATCACCAGCCCATGCCCACGCGATTCGAAACGATGCGCGATGTGGCACAAGGCGCGAATAAAACGCAGATCATGAGAAATCCACGCTGGTAAACCGGAATAGGCCGGCCACGATTTCCATCGGGTTTGCGCCAGTTCGTTCAATCCGTGATGCGGGCAATCTTCGTCAATGTGACTCGTGTTGACGATATGTGACGCTTCGTGAACGACGAGGGCGTCTAACACTAATGCCGCCGTTGTCTCGGGTAACCGTCGCAATGGCTCATCAACAAGCATCATCGCGGAGTGATGCCCACGGAACTCGTCCGGCATCGCCTCTTGGATCAAAGACGACATTCCAGGCGAAGTCATCGCGGCCAATGCACCATCACATTCCATCCGCAATTGGGACGCGAATGCCAGATAAACCGGTTCCTCGAGAACACTGGACAGCATCCGACGCAACTCATCGCGCCGAGAGTTCAAATCGAGCGATTTCACAGTAGTAAATGCCATGCTTGAATCGACCCTTCGTTTTCTTAGGTTCAGCGCGAATGTATCACCCACCCCTGCCGTACTTGGCGCGATACGCTGCAATGTCTGCTGCCGACTTTTCCTGTTCAGCTTCAACTGGGGACTGTCCAGGTCGTCGCACTAGTTCCAGATTCAACGCCGCGCACAGTGCATCAACTCGTTTCAGCGACAAATTGCAGCCGCTGTGAAGAAACATGCTGAGTTGAGATTCGCTGACGAGAAACCCGGTTGCTTCGCAGATCGAATACTGCGCTCCGTGGTCTCCGGCAGCTTGTTCAATGTGGTCGCGAAGCTGATCTGAAAACATGGCGATTTCCTTGCTAAAAGCCAGACAGTTCAAAAAAAGTATTTCAAATCATGTGCTCGATAGATCGTGTGCGGTATCCGGTGCATAGGGTGCTTGGAGAACCTTGCGTTTTCTGGCCCGCGATCTCTTGGCTTGCGTTCTGCCGCGTCGGTCGCTGTGTCCGATAGATTGCTCACACCTCGACCTCATCGCTCGACAGCGTTGAACGTGGCGAACCGTTTTTCGCTGTGGTCTCTCGCATCGCCACGCATTTCAGCCCGAACGCTCTGAACGCCAGTTTCAGCAGTCCACGCAACCGAATTACAGCCGGTCGGGAGTCTGGTCCCGTTGCCACCAACTCGAGCGCGAATCGGGTTTGTTCTGTCATCAGGTCACCTTCCAACCAACGGAACGAACGGAACGAAGTAACGAATTTCCCGTATAAACTTTTCTTCCCTAAGGAACTTTCGGTTATGCCGAAACATCGTTCCG
>CAIWEX010000232.1 GCA_903911795.1 uncultured Schlesneria sp. | reverse complement strand
CATCGGACAGAATGGCACAGGAAGTTTCCGAAGGTTAACTGACGGGTTCGGAAATGAATCTGCACGATTGCTCTCGTCAGGTGCGAATCGATGAAGGTAATCAGGCTATGGCATCGGATGTTGAACACAAGGATTTCTGGAGCGAAGCGTTCGCAATTCGCGGATCAGTTACCCCACTCGTCTTGCCGCGGGTCCTTACATTTGGTGCTATCGCAGCACTGATCTGGATTGCCAATGAGTTGACTCATGAGCTGGATTTCCATCTGGCGGTTGCACCCTACGAAGTCGCCGGGGCGGTCATCGGACTATTGCTCGTCTTGCGTACCAACGCCGGTTATGACCGCTGGTGGGAAGCCTGAAAGCTATGGGGTGGAATCGTCAATCAGTCTCGCAATCTGGCGCTCAGTGGCCTGAGTTATGGACCGACGGATGCCGAATGGCGATCGAACTTCGCGCATTGGGTTGCCGCCTTTCCACACGTCGCCCGCTGCAGTTTGAGAAATAGCAGGGAGCTTCCTGAAGTCGTCAAGCTGCTTGGTGAAGAAGAAGCGACTCGCATTTCAGCGGCAGGGCACATGCCGTCCTATGTCACTATGAGACTGGCTCAAATTCTGCATCAGGCGGTCGATTCGGGAAAAATGGACAAGTTGGCATTCCTGCAAGTTGACAAAGAACGAGCGTCCTTAATGGACCACATTGGTGGATGTGAACGGATCTCCAAGACGCCGTTGCCTCGCGTCTATGCGATCAAGATTCGCCGCTATATCTTCCTGTTTCTTGTCACACTGCCATTTACGCTGCTCAACAAGGTTGGCTGGGTCACGCCATTCGTCACGATGTTTGTTGCGTATCCAACGCTCGCATTGGATCAAATGGGAATCGAACTTCCGTCACCGTTTTCTCCGCGAAAGCTGGGACATCTTCCGCTCGATGAGATTACACAAACAATCGAAAAAAATGTTCTGGAACTCGTTCGACTCAACACAGAAGCCAGGTAAGATTTGAAACGCAGCGGCTGACGATTGTATCCTCTCCCGGCTTTCGTACGTATGCCGACACTACATTAGGGCATGGATTCGGGTTGTCGGACGTAGAGGTTCATCCGGGCAGAGATGTCGATCTCTGGATCAGTTTACGTGATGGCGTTCTTGACTCCCACGCAATAGAAAACCAGCTGGAACATACTCATTGCAGTCATCCGACCGCACCATTCCGGACAAGAACCGCATACCCCATCGTGTTCCCAAAGGATGTCACTCATGCATGGCCACGGGCGACTCACCTGAGATACGTAGGCTTGCATTGATGAAAGTCTTTCAAAAGCGACAGGTACGATCTGAGCAATTGACATATGGTTCATCGGTTATGGCAGTGCTGACGAAGCGAAAACGGCATCGCCGCTGCATTCGGAATTCCTGATCGAAAGTACATGTGCTCCATGATCCATCCACAAGTGCGACGTTGTGGTTTTACGCTTATCGAGTTACTGGTGGTGATTGCGATTAT
>CAIWEX010000231.1 GCA_903911795.1 uncultured Schlesneria sp. | reverse complement strand
TTGTACAAAGTGTAACCAACCCGCGCCTGTTAGTCTTCTCGCAACAAGACAAAACATTCGCAGGCACTGCCCTACGGGGCAACCAGCCGCAACCGCAAGGGTGCGGCTTTTTTCTTTATCTTTTCCCGCCGGGCGACGATAAGGTGAGAGGTCCATATCAATTTGGACCTCGCCTCAAGGTCTGGTTTGCAGTGTCTCCTGTGGGTGTTTCCTGAGCGAGAATCAATGAAGTGGCGATCGGTCATCTTGTTCTTGGTTCCGGCAGCGAAATCGTCAACGATTGGGGTGGTAAGGACTGATCACATTCAGTCCCCCCTCCCTCCGAACCGTACCGGCGGTTTTTCCGCATACGGCTCTCCACTCATTAGGTTCCTCTGGTGGGAACGCAACGGAACGTTATTTGACGGACTGCTGGCCGTCGGAGGGATAGTGATGGATCCCATTCTGCAAGCGTACGGGGACGGCGACCACGCCGACGTGATTCTGCATCACGATCAACCGCTTTAACGAGAGACGAGCTAGGGGACACTAGAATAAATTCGGTTGGCCGAAACCTTGCGGCCAATGACGGAGCGGCGTTAGGGGGTGGATCTCGACTCGGTACAAGAAATCAGACGATTTTTGCGGTTTTGCTGCCGGAAATCGCCAGGGAGCGTGATGAGGTCGCAACAAGGCCGACGAAATCCCCTTGGCGAGTTGATTTTTGACCAGCGAGGGGATCGTCAATTTGCGAGGTCTCGGGCGGGTCACTGGTACGATTCCGACCTCATCGGCTCGATTTGCCATCGCTGGTCGAGTGAGTCACCACGCCTGCGGGAAAATCCAGGTATGGGCGAGATCGATGACTTTGGTCAGAAACTGCAATTCGTTCCGACCGAAGGAATCCGTCTGCTTCCATTCTTCGCCATCCTTGTAAATCCTGTTGCCCGTCACGTTGTGCCGGATCCCAGCGGTCGTCTGGTTCTACCATGTTGTCGCCTTGATCTGCTCCGTGCGAATCTCGTCATTCGGTTGCAGCTTTGCATTCGCCATTGTTGTTCTCTTCTCTCTTGAATGCTGTAACTTGCAGACACTCTTCACAATCCGAGGAACGATTCGATTCGACGATACCAAACAACCTCCCAACTGTGACTCTGATGTTTGGTCTAATTGCGTTATACTGCGTTCAGCAACACGCATTAAAGTAGTGAATAGAAATGAAGGCGACTGCGGATGGACGCATTTGAATCTCTGATCGCCATGCTCCTCCGCCACGAGGGCTACTGGGTCACTCCCAGCTACAAAGTGAACCTCACCAAAGAAGAAAAGGTATCGATCGAGCGTCCCAGTTCGCCAAGGTGGGAGATTGACCTGCTCGCTTACAAACCCAGCACGTCTGACCTGCTGGCGATTGAATGTAAATCGTATCTTGATTCAACGGGCGTTGACTTCCGTGACGGCGAGTTCCGGTTCCCAACGCGTTACAAGCTCTTCACGGACGGAAAACTATGGCGCGTGGTTAAAAAACGCCTGTCTGACCAGCTTCTGAAATCAGGAACGATCCTTCCGAAGACTACGGTTAAACTGTGCCTCGCGATCGGAAAACGAGCCGGAAAATGTGACCAGAAGGGGATGGAGTCTCACTTCGCCGAACAAAGCTGGAAGCTTTT
>CAIWEX010000230.1 GCA_903911795.1 uncultured Schlesneria sp. | reverse complement strand
GGTTCTGGAACTTGCGGCTCGGGACCCTATTAATCCCCAGGTCATCATCTATCTGAACCGTTTGTCGGATCTGCTGTTCGTCTACGCACGTGCCGCAAACCAGAATGGTCGGGATGATGTACTTTGGGTTCCTGGTGCCAATCGCGGTCAATAATCAATCGCAAACGGAAAGGTCCTGTCGATGTTTGGCTGGTTTGCCCCAACATGCCCCGTTGATCTCATCTCCAAGGTCTGGGTTGAACGGCGACTGTCCTGGCTGATCGAACGATTCGGATCAGATCGAATTCTGAATGCTCCGCGAGTGCTTCCGACGCATGAATTCTTTCCCGAGCCGTACAACGGTACACCGGAAGAACTCCCGGGCTTGTTTACCAGGGTCTGCAATTTCATGGGGGCCGATCCGAGGCGATTTCATTTAGAGCGATTTTCTGAAAGCGAAATACCAGATGCTCAGGGACTGTATCACAAGGCCGAACAAGCCTCACCGACCATCAGTATCAAGGAGGATATTCTGCCGGACCAGGAGAGCGTGATCGCTGTCATGGCTCACGAAATCGCGCACGACCTGTTACTTGGCTCGAAACTACTCAATGGCGACGAAGAAGATCATGAACAGTTGACCGACCTGCTGCCCGTGGCCTTGGGGATGGGAACGTTTCACTGCAATACGACGATCAAGCAGAAAAGCGGGATCGAAGGGGCGATGTCTTACTGGCAGATTTCGAAGTCCGGTTACTTGACCGCTTCGCTTTGCGGCTATGCGATGGGTGTCATTGAGTATCTTCGACATGCAAAATCCGCCCCATCCGTAAAATACCTGGGACTCGATGCGGCGGAAGCGATGCGTTCCGGTTACCGATATCTTCTCAAGACTGGCGATTGCCTGATCGATCAAGACCATCCAGCACGGATCGACCCGCCACAAGTGGAGCCAATTGACCCGGGAATTCATGGGTTTGCGAGCCGTTGCCTTTACGTTTTACAACTATGGAACAATGGTGAAAGTCTTTCACCGGCTCAGATAGCAGCAGCTCAAATCTGCCTGACACGAAAAGAGTCGGCTATCCAATGTACCGCGCTCATGGTACTGACTCAGTCCCAGCCGATTTCAGAGCCGGTCGTTGAACAGATTCTCGAAAAGTTACTCAGTTCAGACCCAACCGTTCGAGAATACGCGGCGCTGGTGATACCGCATTTGAATCTACCTGCAAATCACATCACCAAAGTCGGAGATCCTCTTGTCGAAATCCTGCTCAATGTCCTGAAAGATCCATCGACGAGAGTCGCAGTTGCGGCGGCCCAGGCATTGGGATCATTCGGTTTGGAAGCGATCCTCGCTGTACCCCGAATTCTTTCGCTGCTTGTCGCCGCGACAGCAAAACTGTCTCCGGACGCGGAGTTACTTGTCGGCAGTCTGAATTCAATTGTCGGGGATCTCCGACAGTATCTCAACGAAAACCCGGAAGTGATCGGATCTGGGCACCGAGAACTGATCAGCGATTATCTTCGTGCTCGCCCGTCGTAATAAAGATGTCAGTGGCGGGCGCGGGGACGTATTGTAGGAAGTCTTGCTCGGGGTCTGGCTGGGATACAGCAATGCCCAATGGTGAGCGATTGATCAGCTGGTCAATCGCTCACTTTCGACGTTTTTTTATTTCCGCCAAAATTTGTGCCGGAAACGATGAACGGTGGCGAGTATGCTGACAGACACATCTCAACGGTCGTTGACATTTCTGTGCCTCTATCAACGCCATCGGCAAATTCAGATGCCAGGTCGCTCACACTCTGGAAAGGAATTGGTTGCCATGTCTTCAGGTTCAAAATACGTGTTTGTCGCGGGGATGTATTTCGCCCTGATTTTAGGAATCGGGGCCATCGGTTTCCGAGCCGATCTATCGAACCAGGCCAGCGCGGAAGAGCCGGTGCAACGTCTTTCCTCAGGTGTATCGATCGATGCCTCGGAGAATCCGGTCCCGGACGCGACCAAAGTCCCCGCTCCATTGAACAAGAATCAATCCGGCTCTGGTGGTCCAGTTCAATCCGAACAGCCAGAAAATTCGGGAAAAACTTCGATCATCAAACGGCCGGGTTGGAACGTTCAAAAGCGATCTCCAGACGAATGGTTTATCGAAAAACAACTGGGCGAAATCACGGAAGTTTCGTTCATTGAAACTCCACTCGAAGATGCACTTCGCGATCTCAAAAATTCACACAATATTGAATTCTGGATCGACAAGCAGTCCCTGCAGGAACAATGGATGGACACCGGTGCTTTGGTGTCGCTTGAAATGGTTGGAAAGCCCTTGAAGTCCGCTTTGAATTTGATTCTTGAACCGCTGAACCTCGACTACATCATCCGAGACAATGTGATTGTTGTCACTGCAGAATCGAAGGCGTTTGAGACTCGCGTCTACAATGTCGGGCGGCTCGATAATATTGGCACCGACGAACTGGAAGAGATGATCTACGCGACGATTGCTCCCGAAGCGTGGAACGAGCGGTTGAAAAAGGCCACGATTTCGTATCCAGATTTCAAACCGGCAACCTCCTTGCCTGCTGGAATGCCGGGTGGATCACCTGCTTTCGTCTCGAATTCGAGGCAGTCACCGGGCAGTAAGACTGCGAGTGGCATAGGAGCCTCAACCCATGATGGTGGAAGCATCCGTACGACAAAGTCGATGCTGGTGATTCGGCAAACACGTCGAATCCACGAGAGAATTGTCGATCTTCTCGATCAGTTGGAGGACTCGACAAACACCAACGCAAGCCATCAGAAAACGCAGCTCCCCCCGTACTGAGCTTCAAATCCTCGTCGCTGTCCTGCAACCTGCGGAATCGCGTACAGAATTCAAATTTCAGGCCGGTGAGTCCTGGCATTTTGACGTCGTTCGGTGACGAAGGCGACATTGGGAGCAGCAGTTCTCGATTGTCGGTGCCGTCGAAGTTGAGAATACTGATGCGAGTGTGTGATCATAAATGCAACGCATGTCGTTCGCTCTGTCTGCGGCAGGTTGCTTTTTGTTGGCGATATGGTCTACTTGTGCGTGAGTGAGTGTTATTGTCTGTTTTTTTGTGGGCGTGATTGCATTTCGGTGCATTCTGCGCTTATCATTTTCGACTCCGTGCGGCAAATTCGAGTTTATGTTCCGGGCGGTCTGTCAGATGGCTGTAATGTATCGCAACTGGGTTGCCATTTTGATTGCCACTGCGTGGTTAGGCCAGTTCGTTTTGTGGAACAGCAGTCGGCTTCTTGGGGCGGAAGACAATGTTTCGTGGTTAGTGAAAGATGGCAGGACGATGACCGTTCTCGATGCCACTTATCAAAAATCAGCAAAAAACGGTGTCTTCCGGAGAACAACTCCAGGTTCATTTGTGTTCGACGCCGCACGCGTTGAGTCGGCTCAAGTACGCGACGTTTGTTCACGCACCAAGCGAAGAGGAATTGTTTGACGCCTGCGGGGGAATTGTGCTGGAAGGACAACGGGGCAAGTACTTACTGCCAACCGTGATTCTTGAAGACATACGAAAATAACTGGGCCTATTCGGGTTCAATGCCTTTTGTGGTGGTTTGAGTTGTCCGGTGATTAATTCTAATGAGGCGAGATGATCCGTGAATCAACCAGTGATGACTTGGTCCGGTGGAAATTGTCCAGCCTGTGGTGAGGAGATGCCGGCAGGTGTCGTTCGCTGCCGATACTGTCACGCGTCGCTTGTGGCAACGGACAGCCAGAATTCTAATGTGGCCGATGCCGACGGTGAGGCCGAGGTACTGGCTGCGGCGACGGAAAATGAAAGCATGTTGGCCACTGCGAAACATGCGAGTTCTAATCCTCAGCAACCCAGGAAGGCGCAAAAGGGCAAGGATCGGACTGTAACTGCCCCCACTCCTTCGCGAACTCAGAATTCGCCTGTGTCTGGTGCTCAAGGAACTGTCGCGAAAGCAGCATCCGTAGTCGCTGCGGAATCTGTGTCTCCGCAACCGTCGCTTGTTGAGCCAGACCCATATGCATCAACGTGGACTCAACTACTGTGGGTCGTTGCAGCACTGCTGTTGGCTCCGTTATGTGTTTCCGGGCCCGTTCCGGGGGCCGGCACTCCGCTTTCCTATTTTGTGAAGCCGATGGTTCATTCGGGTGATGAACCGCATTATCTGGTCTTGATCAACAGCGTGATTCGCGACGGCGATATTGATGTTGTCAATAACTATGCCGACGTTCACCAAGGTGGCGATCAGGCAGGGCGTAAGTTTGCGGGATGGGCGCTTGACCATCACGTGAACTGGTACTGGCAGACGCATCTGATTCACTGGTGGCAGGCTTACGAAATGCAGTCCGCGAATTGGCAAAAGGATGCAGACGGTCATCCGATTCCGACTCTACAAGCCAAATCCATTCATCGTCCAGTGAATTCGCACGAATATTCGCAGCATCCACCTGGACTGGCATGGGTACTCGCTCCGGTTGTCTGGCCTTTTCGAAGTACGAGCCTCGTGGAACCAGTCGTGTTGTTATACAGCGGCATGGCGACCATCGCAGGACTTTGGGCGTTTTTTTTGTTGATCAGAACAAGCGGAGTCAGCGTGCGCGCCGCAGTGCTACTTACGGCGGTGACGTTTCTGGGTACGCCGCTTTGGCACTTTGCGCGAACGCTGTACGCTGAGCCCTATTTAATGGCTTGCGCTGTAGGGGGATATGCAGCCGGTTTGCGCTACAAGCGATTCGGAATTGTTGGGGTTTTGCTGGGTATAGGCACTCTCATCAAAATTCCTTTCGTGGTGATAGCGCTTCCGCTGATTACCGACGCCGCCTTTGAAAAACGGTGGCGGGATGTGGTTTACATGGCGATACCCGTCGCTATCGCTGTAGGTTTGCAATTCGTCTGCAATCAATCAACCTTTGGGAATTGGTGGAAGTTCCCGCAAAAGTGGGAATGGGGATATCCGCTGTTCGGCCTGGGTGGGCTGGCCTTTTCATGGCAACACGGATTGCTCTTGTTTGCACCCATCGTGTTGGTCTCGCTTCTCTTAGCCGTGCCAAAATGGTTTCGGCAACAGCGCCGCGAAGCGATCGTAATGGGTTCCGCCGCGATGCTGTATATTCTGACGATGGCGTGCTGGGCTCAATGGTGGGGCGGGACGTCCTACTCGGCCCGTTTGATCATGCCTGTCGTTCCGTTCCTGATGCTCCCGCTGGGTGCATTAATTGGCTCCCCGACATGGAGCACCAATGTGCGTCTCCGGGCTCTGACATGGTCAACTGCCGTTGTTTCTGTGGTCTTCGGCGTCGTCGGTGCGTTCTCGTGCGAACATATCTGGAACAAGCACCCGTTGCAGATGCTGTTTCATAACTAGTCCTTAGAGATGAAGCCAAATCATGCTCAGCTTTTCGCCATCCGCCAACATTCTGCGAGTTACGCGCGATCGCACGTTGTCGCGATCCGAGCGTGCTGGCTTCACGATGATCGAATTGCTGGTGTCGATCAGCGTTATCGGTGTGATTCTGGCGATCGCGCTGCCCGCTATTCAGCGGGCACGTGAGTCGGCCCGTATGACTCAATGCCGTAATCATTTAAAACAGTTGTCAGTGGCATGTGCCGAATTCGAAAGTTCTTTTGGTTACTATCCTACTGGACAAATGTTCGATCAATACGGGTCAGGTCCGGATTCGCGAGCCTGGAGTTTTCTCGCCAAACTTCTGCCATATCTGGAGCAGACTCCCATGTACAAAGCTGGCGGGGTTCCCGAAAAGACACTGCGGGAAAGCGGAATCGTTGCGATGTCTGTCGCTGTTTTCCGATGTCCGAGTGATCCGTACTCTTCGCAAGGACCACGGTTGGATGCCGGGAACATGGTTGGTCTGGATTTCCCCGTCGGTCAGACGAACTACAAAGGTGTCAGTGGAGCCAATTGGGGCGCTGACGAGAGTCAGGGGTGGAGCCCGTTAGATTCTGGAACCAAATGGCCAAATATCAGTAAGGATGGGTCCTACGACGGGTTGAACCACGGTGACGGCATGCTTTACCGTGTTGATTACAAGTCGCCACGACGAGCGGGAGATGTCACGGATGGCTTGAGCAATACGCTGCTCCTGGGGGAAGCATTACCGAGATACGACATCTACTGTTCGTGGCCGTATGCCAACAACACTTACAGCACATGCGCCATCCCAATAAATCAGAATGACAAAAAGGCCGACCCGCGTGACTGGCCCAATATGCAATCGTTTCGAAGTGAACATACGGATGGTGCCCATTTTGCAATAGGAGATGGCACGGTTCGATTTCTCAACCAGTCAATCGACCTCAAACTCTACCGAGCACTCGCCACAATCAAGGGGCAGGAGTCCGTCACGCTGCCATGACTGCGGACACCGGATCGACATCGCCGGGAGGAGTTACGGCACGAACAAGCTTAATCCCGGAAGTGGCCGTCGGATTGATGTGCTTCGTTTTATTGATGTCGACCTCGTTTAGTTTGCCCTTCACCTGGGACGAGCCGAATGCCATTGAGCGTTCAGATCAGTTGGGGATCTGGCTCAAGCTCTGGTACCATCGAGATCTCGGCCAGCCGTTCCCTTGGGAAACTGACGCGATTCGTCAATTCTGTCCGTATACGACCGTCATTGAAGGTCATCCCGATTTCTACGGATTCGTGATTGCATTTGGCAGGCTTGCAAGTTCGGACTGGCTGCCACCAAAGGAATCATATCGCTTTGGTCCGATGCTGCTGTTTGCCGTAGCGACAGCTTGCTTCTGTTACCGCCTGCGACAACAATACGGACTCATTGCCGCGGCGATTGGCGTCGTCTGCCTGCTATCAATGCCGCGGCTATTTGCCCATGCTCACTTTGCGTACATGGACGGTCCGTTGACGGCATGCTGGATCATCACGTGGGCGACATTTGACTGGGCTCAACGATCGAAAATCGGTTGTTTTGCCTGGGGAATAATTCTTGGGCTGACGATGAGTTGCAAGTTCACTGGTTGGCTTGCGATTGGTCCATTTTTAGTCTGGTCGTTAATTTATCGCCACAGTTGGCGAACATGTTTGATCGGTGGGGCCATTTCCGTAATCACCTTCGTGGATGTGAATCCCAGGTTGTGGGATGATCCCATCGGGGGCATGCTGCAGTTTCTGTCGCTCAATCTACATCGGGCGGACCGCGGACTTAACATTCCGAGTTTTTTCTTCGGCACGCGATACGACATGCATCATCCGCTGCCATGGTATAACCCCTTCGTGTGGCTGCTTGTCACAGTACCCCTGGGAACCGTACTGATGGCAGCATTCGGCAGCATCAATTCCATGCGATTCTGGTGCCGAGATTCTCAGGCCATTCTGCTTCTGCTGAATGTGGTAATTCTTGTCATCGTCAAATCAATGCCCTTCGCGCCAGGACACGATGCTGAGCGGTTGTTTCTACCTTGCTTTGCTTTCCTTGCGGCACTCTCCGGAATCGGTGGCGTACGAATTTTGATGTTCGTGGAAGGAACGAAGCGGCGATTATTGTGCTCAGGTCCGATACTGGCATTGATTCTGACCTCGGCGACCATGGAAACCATCTGGTATGCGCCGCAATGGCTGAGTTACTATTCACCTCTCATCGGCGGTCTGAGAGGAGCAGCGCAGTGCGGGATGGAGCCAACGTACTACTGGGACGGACTCGATCATGAGACTGTCGCGTGGCTGGAATCCCATTCGGGATCAAGCGCGAGTGTTTACCTTTCCGTGTCTCCCGAATACACGAGGGCCATGAATCGTTTTTCTGGTTCGCGATTGCTGTTTTCAAGCGATCCCGGCGAATGCGACTGGTATCTCATTCAAAATCGTGCCGGGCTCTGGTCAGACTTTGATCGTAAAATATTGGAATTGCAAACCCCGGAATTTGTCAAATTGATTCGTGATCGGAACAGCGGGATTGGTCCGTGGAAATTGGATGTGCCCCTGGTATTTGTCTTCTCACGAGAGCAATGGAGCCATGTGTCTGGTGAATCAAAACTCGAAAACGACCGCGAGGAATAAATGTCAGGACCGCTGGGGCGCTTTGTCTACTTGAGCAAGCCGCTTTTTTCATTGCCGGTGCTGATTGGCATTGTTGCCGTGCTGCCGTACACATCTCTGATTCTGACAGGGGACCTCGTTCTGGCCGATTCACCGTACAGTGACTACCTCAGCTTTCAGGTGCCGATGCGGGAGTTTGCACAGCGCGAATTCGCATCTGGACGATTTCCACATTGGAATCCGTTGGTCGGTTGCGGGATTCCGATGCATGCCACCCAACAACTTGCTCTGTGCTATCCCTTGCTGACTCCGCTGCTATGGCTGTTCTCTGCAAATATTGCCATCAAGGTTTCGATGTTTCTGCACATCATCCTTTGTTACATCGGGCAATACCTTCTGGCGCGACGAATGAATCTGACATCTGCGAGTTCGGCCATTTCGGGACTGATCGTGACTCAAAGCGGGTTCTTGACGAATCATCTGGCGGTCGGTCACGTTGCGATGGTGTTGGACTATGCAATTTTGCCCTGGTATCTGTTGAGTGTGGTCTCGATCTGTCGGCAGCCCTCCTGGTTAGCAACGACAGGATTTGCGACGACAGTTGGCGGAATGCTTCTGCTTGGGCACCCGCAGGTTCCGTATTACGCGCTTCTGATGGGAGGGATGTGGGCCTTAGGTTCGCTCGTGTGCGGTGCTGCCGCAAAGAAGCGAATTGCAGTTTGCAACTGCTTCATCTCCGGCCTGATCATCGCAATCCTCGTGGCATCAATTCAACTCATCCCGGCAATCGAGTTGGCCAGGGATAATCGCGAAATGGCAGAACGAGGAACTCTGGCATATGCCAGCCAATATGCTTTGGACTGTGTCGATATATTCCGTCAGTTGTTTCCTCCGTTGCGAGGAAACCCCCTGGTTGAAATACCCGAGTTCCACCCCCCTGATTTCATTCACGAGAAGGTGAGTTACCTGGGAATTCTCACGTGGTGCCTGATTATCAGGGGTGCACTCTATCGGAGTTCCGACCGTTGGGCACGCGCTGCCGGACTGCTCTCAATTTTTGCCTTTGTGATTTCGCTTGGGAATTCAACAATCCTGTTTCGATTGATCGGCGGAGTGATTCCAGGTCTTTATCTGTTTCGATGTCCAGCGAGAATCCTTGGTGTGGCATCGGTGTTTCTCGCGCTATTGGCCGCGAGGGGATTCGATGTTCAATCCACCTCGAAGGAATCCTCAACTAAGGTGCAACTCCTGCG
Source organism: uncultured Schlesneria sp. (assembly GCA_903911795.1). GTDB lineage: Bacteria > Planctomycetota > Planctomycetia > Planctomycetales > Planctomycetaceae > Schlesneria. The sequence goes on along the minus strand of CAIWEX010000230.1, from coordinate 9,515 downwards.
TTCCATTCCTGTCTTACTTATTATGGATGCCGTGTTGATGTTTCTTCTGGATCAATCCATTTTTGGGTCTAAGTGGACGGGTTGGACGCAATTCGTAATGGAGCAAATCCCTGGCGAGATTCAAATGTCGGCCGCGATCATGCTGGCTTCGGTGGCGTTCCTCTTTTGGCGCGTAAAATTGTCCGATCGCGTGCAGGGCCTATTGGCGTTTGGGATCCTTGCCCTCGATCTCGGATACTTCAATGTTCGTGCCGTGAGATATCAGGTCGATGATCCGCCATTTCTACCTCGCATTGTGCTGAACGAGGATCGACAATTTCGTTTTGTTGAGGGTTTTGAGACACTTCGTTTTTCAAAGGATGCTGTTCGCTATAGCCGGCTTGTACCACAGGCGACACGATTTCAAGTTCGGATGATTGGCACAAACGAGGGTGGAGTCTTGCCTGCCGCGTGTGAAGTCCTCTATCGCAACTTGCAGGAAGATCCGGAAAAAACACTGCGGCAAAGTTCTTGCCGCAACATTGTTTCCAATCCCAAACATCCGCGATCAACGCCCGTTGTCGAACCACTCCCGCGAGTTCGCTTCATTCCAGAGTCGAATCACGAGAGAGCGAGCGGCCAGGACCTTGTCAAGATTCTCACCGACGAACCGCAGTCAATAGAGGCTCAAATCCAGACCCCGTTGGGTGGTCAGTTCGTTGTGGCGGACACGTTCTATCCCGGATGGTCGGCATTGATCGATGGAGACCCGGTTCAGATGGATCGCGTTGACAACTGTTTTCGCGGAATTCAGGTTCCTGCAGGCGACCATGTCGTCCAGATGCAGTTTCGTTCCGATTCATTTATCTTCGGAAGCCGACTCACCATTGTCGGAAGTCTTGCAATTGTCGTGTTGGCTTGGCTCGCTTTTCGTGAAAGATTACTCATCAAACGGCAAGCGTTGGACGGTTCCACCCTAAGCTGATTAAATGAGGAAGTGGTTTGGAATCGATAATATTGCCGCGAACAGACTACCCCATGTTCGACCTGTCACCCCCATTGATGATGACGCCATCGGCATTGAAGAGTTCGGAATGATAATTCACCGAGGTTACCCTTCAGACCGTCCCGATGACTGAAACCTGAGACTTCCGTTTCGACGGAATCTCCGGTAACCTCCTTCACATCAGACTATTTTTATTCACAGAGGAGGCGGGAAATGGATTTGCGTCTGGCGGTTTTGGCCGCGGGGTTATTTGTTGGAAATGCGGCGTTGGCTCAAGTCCCCGCCCAGGTTGGTGACTGGCCTCAGTGGCGCGGCCCGAATCGTGATGGGATCAGTCAGGAGACCGGATTGCTGCGCGAATGGCCGACGGAAGGCCCTAAGGTGGTCTGGCAAGTCGATTCGGTGGGTATCGGGTATTCGTCGATCATCATCAAAGATGGTCGCATTTATACTCAGGGGGATCTCGATGGCGTGGAACACGTGATCGCCCTGGATGCTGCTGACGGAAAGGTACTCTGGGCTGTTCAACCGGGTCCAGTCAAAAGTCTGCTGGCTGATCGGCTGGCGAATGAAATGAAGCAGCTGGACCGTGACAATAATGGTACCGTCGATGAATTGGAAGCATTGCAGCGATTCGGTTGGGACTTCACGAAGTTTGACAAATCAGCGGGTGATGATGTTGACGCTCGGGCAAAATCGCGTGCCATCGCTCTGTTTGCAAAGGTCGACAAGGATAGCGACGGCAAGCTGACGTTTGCCGAAGCAGGCAACCTGTTTCGCGATAAGTTTGAACAGATCGATTCTGAAGACAAGTCGGCCGATGCCGCAAAGCTGGCAGCGACTCGAGCTGTCGAATACTCGAAAGCTCTCGATAAAGATGGAGATGGCAAACTCTCTCGAAAGGAAGTCGGAGGAACACCGCTGGATCGTCACTTCGGTCGCATCGATCAGCGTGACCCCGCGACGAACAAGGGCGACGACCAGTTGACGCTGGAAGAAATGGAAGCTGCGTTTGCAAAGCACGAACCGGGTCGTGATGGAACATTGAGCCAGGTAGAACTTGTTGACTTCTATGTCCGCAACAAAGTCGCTGGCGACGGCAAGCTGACTCTGGAAGAACTTCGCGGCCCGTTTGGTGGATATCGTAACGGGATGGGAGATGGGCCGCGTGGAACCCCCACGATCGATGGCGACAAACTTTATGCGGAAGGGGGTAACGGCGACCTTTCCTGCCTGGATGCCGCAACTGGTAAGACCGTGTGGTATGTCAGTTTGACAAAGGACTTTGGCGGAGGTCTACCCGGCTGGGGCTACTCCGAATCGCCGTTGATCGTCGATGGCTTGGTCATCGTGACTCCAGGAGGAAAGAACGGGACGCTCGTCGCACTCGATAAAAAGACGGGTGAAGTAGTCTGGAAGAGTGGTGAACTGACCGAAGGGGCTCACTATTCTTCACCTTTAGTTGCTGAAATCGGCGGAGTGCGGCAGATCGTCCAATTCTCCAATGCCAGTGTCTTCGGTGTGGCAATCAAGGACGGGAAGTTCCTGTGGAAGTACAACAAGCCAGCAAATGGAACGGCCAATTGCTGTTCTCCGATCGTTGATCAGGACTTCGTCTTTGCTTCCAGCTCGTACGGAACCGGTGGTGGTCTGGCGAAAATCACCAATGCTGACAACAAGTTCACGGCCGATGAGGTCTATTTCGAAAAGAAACTCGATTGCCACCACGGCGGAATCGTGAAGATCGGCAGCAACATGTACACCAACGGTGGCGGACCATTGATTTGCACGGATTTCCTGACGGGCAAAACGATGTGGCAGAACCGCAGCGTCGGCAAAGGGGCCCTCGTTGCCGCCGACGGGATGTTGTACCTGCTCAGCGAGAACCACGAAGTCGCACTGGTCGATGCCAGCCCGGGCGAATATGTAGAAAAGGGGCGATTCAAATTTAAAGGCCACGGCCGCCCCAGTTGGGCTCATCCCGTGGTTGCGGGTGGCCGCCTCTACATCCGCGATCAGGAATCGCTGACCGCGTACGATGTACGTGCCAAATAGGTCGCAAGGACAGAACTGCCAGGAAAATAAGGGGCAGAACGATCGAAGGATACACAATTGTAGTTCTTCATCGTTCTGCCCTTCATCGTTCTGCCAAAGGCATTGCTTCTTCCGTCCGTGCAAGGAGACTTCGGTCGACCATTTCGCCGCGGGCGAGAGACCCGCGCTGATGACGCAACACTCGGCCCATGGCGTCCCAGCCACTTGCCTTACAGATTGCCCAACCGATACAATCCTCCCAATCGGGGGTGGCATTCTGCTCGGCTCCGTTTCGCCGAACTTCCCCCCATTTTGAAAGGGATTGACAATGAATCGGTTCGTGTTGGGATTGGTGAGTCTCTGTGGATTGGGCATCGCTTCGTCTGCTGACGCTCAAGTCTTCGTGTACGATGCCCCCGCGTCGGTCTACGTTCCAGGTGCCGTCTTCACACAGCAGGTTTACTCTCCGCCTGTCTATTCACAGCCTGTATATGCTCAACCCGTTTACTCCCAGCCAGTCGTAGTTCAGTCTGGTGGACTTGTCACTTCCAGCTACTACGCTCCAGCGTATGTTCCTTCGGGCGTTGTGCAGATGTCTTACAGCGCGCCTGTTGTTGTTCCAGCCCGCACGGTTATCTCGGCACCTGTCGTGGTCGGCCCAACGCTGGTTCGCGAAACAACTCGAGTTACCCCGCATCACTACAGTCAGACTGTGCGAACGAACGGCCCTGCTGGCCCGCACTACAGCCGAGTCCACGTTCACTCGGGCCTATTTGGGACAACCGTCCGCGAGCGAGTTCGCTAACTCGCCTGATGGAACGCGTCCAAGTTCAGTTTCAAATCGAAGCCACCTGAAATCTTAGGATTTCAGGTGGCTTTTGTATTGATCCGCAGGTGCCCTGCCAGGTGGGCCATACCGATGTAGCGGCACTACGATCGTGCAGCTCGTGCTGCATCGATCAACTTTCGAACTCGATCAACGTCGACGGGGCTGTTGATTTGGAGATCCTGTTTCAAAGAGCTGCCGACGATCAGACCCGTAGCGCCGGCATTCACCAGTTCTGCCACGTTGGCAACGGTCACACCGCTCCCCACGAATACCGGTACGGAACCGGCAGCATCCCTGACAACCGACAGATGATCCGAATCGGTCGGGTCACCAGTGGCCTGACCTGAAACAATGATCACATCGGCATGGGCTCGTTCTACCAGATCTTTCGTTTCAATATCGATGGAGCGATGGGCCAGCGGCGCTGAATGTTTGACATCGACATCCGCCATGATCTGAATGTGCTGGCAACCGAGAGCGGCACGTTCGCGCAGTAAGTCATGTGCAATCCCGTGCACGATGCCCTGGTCGGTCACACGGGCACCCGCCAGCACGTTGACGCGAATGAATTCTGCACCGCAGACCGCAGCGATAGCCAGGGCGCTGCGGCCATCATTGCGAAGAACGTTGATCCCCAGCGGCAAGTCCGTCACCTGCCGAACGGCCATGGCCAGCGCCGTAATTGCTGCGACTGTTACCGAAGGGACTCGATCAGGAAAGAATGGAGTGTCGCCAAAGTTCTCCAGCATCAGCCCGTTGACGCCCCCGTCACGTAGTGCTATGGCGTCGCGGCAGACAAATCGGACGATCTCAGGGAAGGTAGCCTGGAACCGCGCCGAACCCGGCAATGGGGGAGCATGCAGCATCCCGACCACGGGAACGTTCACTTGAGACCATCGTGAGATCATCACCAGACCTTTAAAAGAATCGCGGCGATTCACCGCTTTCAATTCATGGCGAACTACTGTGACGACTTGTGTAATTGCACGACGATTCCATCGAGAAACGTGGCCAGATGTTCGGAGGCCGCCATCGCGTTTTCTCGCATCCGCCACATATCCTTGACGCTGGAGGGCCGCTTCCAAAGTGATCCGATCACGGCACCGAATCGGACCGCGCCAGTTTCACCGACGAGACTGAGGACTTCTGGAGGCAGATCAGCCGAGAGATCGTCGCTGATTGTCCGAACGGCCATAAATCGCGTTTTTGTTTCACGACAGACCGTGGCCACTGACAGAGTCTCCATGTCGACAGCAATGGCACCCGTTTGAATCGCCAGCGCCTGCTTTTCAGCAACGGTTCTGACCATCTTGTCGACCGTCAGAGTCCGCCCGACAAACAAGCCCCGTGCCGGATCAGAATTCATTCCGATGTCAATCTTCAGTTGCTCTCCCTGCAAACCGACGATTTCGTTCGCCACAACGATATTGCCGATCTTCAAATCGGGCTGCAGCGCCCCTGCAAAGCCCGTGGAAATGATCCATCGGGGGTGATGTGCATCCTGCAGAGCCATGGTGGCCCGGCGAGCACGAACGGGACCGGTCCCTGCTTCCACAACCGCAATTCGAATCCCGTCGTACATACCACCGATAAACTTAAATGCACCGCCGCTATACGTCTTCTGCCGCTGGCACCGCCCGAGAAACTCGCCGATTTCCAGAGGTAACGAACAGACCATCCCAATGTCGGCGCGAGTGGCATCGATCTGGGCGACATCCTGATTCGTCATTGTGGGCTGAATCCTTGTTGTGAGCCCAATCGGACTCTTAAAGTTCGTGGACATTTGTGTGATCGTCTCTGGAATGTCGGTCATTCACAAGCGAAACGCCCCGGAAGGCCAGAAATGCCCCTCAGGTTGCATACGCAAATGCAGCGTTTTGTTCGCGGACCAAACCACGACTATCCCCGTAACGATTTTGTACGGTGGTTCCTTCGGAACGGACTTTCTCAGAAGCCGTATTAGTGCCGCGTGCTCGTTTCCAAGACTCAAAAGGGCGCTTGCTCTGAAGCAGAAGAACGAATCGCCGTCGTCATAATCTGACTGCCGGAAGACTCATTTCATAAACTCGTATCGCTTCCATCTTGCTGGCGCAGCGATGCTTGTATGTTTGGCCAACCAGGGAAAAAGGCGTTCGTCTGCTTTCGGTAAGCAGCGTAATCTGGACGTCGTTCTGTGATCGTACTTTCCAGAAGTGTCACTCCCGACACTTTCATCAGCAGGATCGACATCAGCAGCGGGCTGCCAAGTGTCCACCATCCGCCCGCAGAAAGTGCCAGCAGGTAGACGCCCCACCATACGCAAAAGTCGCCAAAATAGTTCGGGTGACGGGTGTATTTCCATAACCCCTGGTTCATCACCTTTCCACGGTTGTCCGGATTAGCCTTGAACCGTGCGAGCTGCCAGTCGCCGATTGATTCAAAACAGAATCCAATGACCCACACGACGATTGCCAGTCCGTCCAGCCACGACATCGGACGTGGATTGAAAGCCGTGATGACTGCTTGAATCGGGAATGAGACAAACCACAGGATGATTCCCTGCAGCAGAAAAACTGTGAACAGGCTGACCCATGTAAAGCGGGCACCATGATAATGTCGCATGGCTTGATACCTGCGATCTTCACCATGGTTCCAGTTTCGCCACGTAAGGAAAACAGAGAGTCGCAAACCCCAGACCGTCGTCAGGATTGCCAACACGGCGGGTCGTGCCTCTGAAGGTGAGTGTAACCACCAGCACAGCCACGTCACCACGACAAACCCGCTTCCCCAGAACGGATCTACGATACTCGCATCACGTCGAATAACGCTGGCAACCCACAACAGAACCATCAGGACGAGCAATGTTCCCAGACTGAACAGCAATGATTGAACAAATGGTGACAACAGCTTCCGTCCTGAAAAAGTTATCGTTCGGCGCGCTGCAAAAGTGAATGTGACACCATCCATTCCTGGCCGTTCGAGTAACCAAACAATTCCGAGACGGCCATGAAGAACATTCTCCAGCGATGTAACCAACGCCTTGCTTCAAGCGGTCCGTAAGTGTCTTCCAGAATTGGCAGAATCACAGATCGTCTGGTGTCGAGTTGTTTCAGCCAGGCATCGGCTGTTCGCTGATAGTGCCGACCATCCCATGTCCATTGTCGAATCACCTGCAAATCGTCGCTGAAATATCGCAGGATGTTCTCGCTGGGCATGATCCCGCCTGTGAAAAAATAGCGGCCCATCCAGTTCGCAGCGCCGTCGGTTTCAAAGGGGTAAACCAAAGTTCGATGGCAGAAGATATGTACGAACAACTTCCCGTCTGGCTTCAACCACGATGCAATTCGTGACAGCAGCAACTCGTAGTTGCGCATATGCTCGAACATTTCCACCGAGACAACACGATCAAACTGCGCGAGCTGACCGTTGATGTCAGGCGGTGCGAAGGTGTTCATGTCGGCAGTAATCACACTGAGGTTCGTCAATCCTGCCAGTTTCGCCTGCGCCTCAATGAAAAGTCGCTGTGGCGTCGAATTGGAGACCGCCGTCACGTGGCTGTTGGGATACCGCCGGGCCATCCACAACGACAAGGAACCCCATCCGCAGCCGAGTTCCAAGATTCGTTGTCCATCCGCGATCTGAGCATGTTCACAGGTGGCACGCAAGGCATTTTCTTCCGCGTCCCTCAACAAGGCAGGACCATCAGGCCATAAGCAACAGCTGTATTTCCGATGCGGCCCGAGTACTTCCACAAAGAATTCGGGTGGAAGTTCATAGTGCTGTTCGTTCGCTTTTTTGGGAACAGGTGCAATTGGTGCCGACCGCATCGATTCAATGAACCGCGCTTGTGCCAGCACGACTCGCTCTTCCCGGTCATGGGACAAATCCAGCAGTCGCTCGCCGCACAGTTTTCGCATAGCTCGCCGCGTGATGGAATCGGGAACGAGCCCCCGTTCCACGGCGCCGATGCCCAATTCTAGAAATGTCATGTCGATACCTGCTGCAAGCCATGCGAACGGTTTTGAGAATCCACTGGTGCATCCCATTGATTGCGTCGCACGGGGTCCGACGCCGCGACGCTCAACTGAATCGGATCTCGACGGCATTGCGGCTTGTCGAACTGAATTTGAATAACACCGACGTGACGCTCTTCGAAGACCGCTTCACAATAGCATAAATAGTAATTCCACAGCCGGATGAATTCGTCCGAGTATCCCTGCTGTCGGACCTCGTCGAGACGCTCGTGGAACACCTGACGCCACCGCCTGAGGGTTTCCGCGTAATGGGGCGCAAAATCTTCGGCGTGGACAAATCGCATGTCTGTTGTCCGCCCATTTGATTCAAGCATTGCTGCTGTCGACGGAAGACATCCTCCTGGAAACACGAATCGCTGGATGAAATCGACGCCGCCCAGATATTCTTGGTAACGGCGTTCTGGCATGACAATCGCCTGTAGAACTGCCGAGCCCTCGGGGTGAAGAAGCTCACCGATCTTGCGAAAGTAGGTGTCGAAATACTTGTAGCCAACCGCCTCGATCATTTCGATCGAAACCAGTTTGTCAAATTTTCCTGTCAGGTCTCGATAGTCCTGCTCCAGCAGCGAGATTCGATCAGTCAGGCCTGCCGCGGCAATTCGTTCTCGGGCAATCGCTGCCTGGTTGGGTGAAATTGTCGTCGTCGTAACCTTGCATCCGTAATTTGTCGCGGCGTGAATCGCTAACCCACCCCAACCCGTGCCGATTTCCAGGAGATGGTCGGATTTATCAAGGGAGAGCTTGCGGCAGACACGATCGAATTTTTCTTCAGAGGCCTCTCGCAGGGAATTGTTGTCGTCGAGAAAAATGCCGCTCGAATAGGCCAAAGTTTCATCGAGCCAGAGTTTGAAGAAATCGTTGCCCAGATCGTAATGGGCTCCGATGTTCTTGCGGCTTCCTTTGCGACTGTTCGATCGCAGCCAGTGATACGTTCGATTTACCAATCCCTGAATGCGTGCCAGCCCGCCATCGAGCTGATCTGCATTGTCGAGATTGCGGACAAATATTCGAATCAGGCGAGTCAAATCGTCGCAATCCCAGTCGCCGCGAATGTATGACTCCGCGACGGATAATGTCCCACCCATGACCGTCTCGCGATAAAATCTTGAATCGTGCACTTGAATCGTGACGTGCAAGTCCGCGGCTTCACCATGGACGGAACTTCCCGAGTCGTCCTTGAGCAGGATCTGGCCTCGCTGAAGACCAGTCAGTCGGTTGGTGACAAGCTGTCGGGCAACACGATCGATGAATCCTGGTCGAGTCACCGGAGCGGGCTTTCGAGATTTCGATGCCGTAATCATACAGAGACTTCCTGACAGTCGGGGTGATCAAGTTTGTCGGTCACGGTCGACATCGAGTGAGGCGTTGAATGTGGATCAGACTTGTTGAGTGAAATCGAAGCCGGATGGGGGACATAGGGGACTCGCTTCAACCACAACCGTAGTGCTTGCCAATAGATTCCGAGGAAGACAAGCAGGCTCATCATGGGATATCGCACTAAGACTCGTGCCAGGCTCCAGGTGGTGATCGGAACTCGCTCGGTCAGCAGCGTGGCGTCGAACGGTTTGCCAGTCGTATCGCAGTTGTCGATCTGAACAATCAATTGACTGCCCGGTTTGTTCAGTCGCCAATGGTATTTGTAATTCATCCCGAG